>NZ_FNAJ01000019.1 GCF_900101905.1 Myxococcus virescens
CCCTCCGCCTCCCCCCGATGACAAGGTTGAGAGCGGAGGACACGAGAAGCCCGGTCTCATGCCCACAAACCGGACTTCTTCAACAGCCTGCTAGCGGCGCGGCGGCCTTCACGTACCTGGGGCCTTCCCCCTGGGCAGCGCGGCGGCGGGCGCCTTCGGTCTGGCCTGGGCGATTGGAGCCTTGGACGCGCCGGTGGTGGGCTGCGTCGCAGACCGCTTCGGGCCTGAGGCCGTCACTCGCCTGGGGCCGGGCTGACGGCGCGCTTCTTCGCCACTGGGTGGCGGTGACGGTGCTTGCGACGGCCGCGGCGCTGGCGGCCCTGCTGGTCCGCCTGGCGCCGCGAGCCCGCGTGGCTCATTGACGCGAGTGGCGCATGGGCGCATCACGCCGTGCTTTGTGCTCCCTCGCGTCCCAGCCGCTGAGCGAAGAAGGCGAGGATTTCGTCTCGCGCCGCGCGAGTGGGCTCGCCCTCCGCGTCGATGAGATGGGCAGTCACGACGCTGTGGGCGCACCCGACGACTTCCGCGAAGAAGGGGGGCGGCGTCGGGTTCGCGGCGGACGTGGGCAGCACTCGGGGAACGAAGCGCTTTCCGAGCGCGGCCGTATATGCCTGGAATCGCTGCGCCGTGCAGAATCGGTCTCCCTCGAACCGATAGGCGAGCACCGTCAGGTCGTCACGTTCGAGGCGCTCCTTCACGGCGGCAAGCTCGTCAGGCGCCAGTTGAATCGCGCCGGCGTCGCTCAGGGGCAGCGACGGCTGACACATGACGGGAGCGAGCATCGCGGATTCGAGCATCATCGAGAGCGCGAAGTTCCCCGTGAAGCACATCCCAATCGCGCCGACCCCCGGTCCGCCACACTCCTCATGGGCGAGGCGTGCCAGGGCACGCAGCCACTGCGTCACGGGGCTCGACTCATTCGCCGCGAACGCTCGGAACTCCGCGCTCACGCAGGCGCGTTGCATGATGGCACGCCCCTCCTCCGTGCGAGGGTAGGCACCGTCCCTGCCGAAGAGCGAAGGCATGTAGACAGTGAAGCCCGCGTCGCGGACCCAACGCGCGAAGCGGGCGACGTGCGGGCTGATGCCTGGCATCTCGGCCATGACGATGACGGCGGGGCCGTGGCCGGCGACGTAGACCGTTCGCATGGCGTCGTTGAGGGTGAGGGGCCGCCGGGCGAAGTCATCGAGAGGGTCGTCGGCCGTGGAGTCAGGTGTGGATGGACGCATGCCCGGACGATGCGGGAAGTCCATCCTCCGCGACCAGTGGCGAGATTGACAATGAACGGGCTATTCTTGCCACCGTGATTACGCATGTGGTGTTCGATGGCGTGGCAGAGGGCTCGCTGGGCGTGGGGCTCGATGTGGTCGACACGGCCGCACGACTCGTCGAGGCAGGGCTCGCCACGGTTCCCCGGGGTGCCCAGGTCTTGCGTCAGCGGGTGGTGTCGCTCGACGGTCAGCCGGTCCGCTCGAGCACGGGACGCACCGTCTCCGTGGACGGCGCGCTGAGCCTCCGAGGTGTGAAGGCGGGAGACGTGTTGCTGGTACCTGGGCTCTCCGCGGCGAGCGAGCGCGCCATCGAGCGGTTGCTCTCGCGTGCCGATGCGGCGCGTGGCATCACGTTGCTCGCGCGCGCGGCGGCGAAGGGCGCCAGGGTCGCGGCCTCGTGCTCCGCGACCTTCGTCCTCGCGGCGTCCGGCCTCCTCGCGGGGCGGAGCGCGACGACGACCTGGTGGCTCGTCCCCTCATTCGTGCGTCGCTTCCCCGAGGTCGCCCTCCAACCAGACCGGATGGTTGTCGAGAGCGACGGCGTCCTCACCGCGGGCTCGGCCTTCGCGCATGCGGACCTGGTGCTGGCCATCGTCGCGCGGGTCGCGAGCCCATCACTCGCGCACCTGGTGGCCCGCTACCTCGTGCTCGACGAGCGTGTCTCACAGGCCAGGTACATGGTGATGGAGCACCTCCGCGTCTCGGACCCGGCGCTTCGTGCCGTGGAGCAATTCGTCGCCGCGAATCTGGGCCGGCAGCTGACGCTCGATGAGCTCGCCCGTGCCGCTGCCACCTCCTCGCGCACGCTCGCGCGGCGGGTGCAGGCCGGGCTGGGCATGACGCCGCTCGAGTTCGTGCAGCGGGTGCGCGTGGCTCACGCCTCCCACCTGCTCGAGACGACCCATGCGTCGGTCGAAGATGTCGCTGCCCGGGTGGGGTATGCCGACACCGCTGCGTTCCGTCGCGTGTTCCGGCGGTACGTCGGAGAGACGCCACGAGGAAGGCACGGCAACTCACGCGCCCGGCGCTCACCGTTGAAAGGGCGCGATTCACCGGCGCCATGAGGGCTTTCACAGAGATGCCCTGCCTCCGTGCAGCGGGCTGGCAGCGCAAACGCAGACGCCCCTTTGGACTTCCCGTCATTGGTGCGGTAATAGCTGTTAGTCAATGAACTCAAGAATAAGCGGTATGACTGGGGTATGGGCAGCAGTGCTTGGCGCGCTCTTGCTCACGGGATGCACGAAGGATGGTGCGCCGGAAGCCGGCACGGGGACCGCGCTGCGGGCTGTGACCTCGCCGGTGACTGTGTCAGAGGCGGTGGCCATCACCAGCCAAGGCATGACGCAGAACGGTGCGGCGCATCGCAATCAGGCGCTGCTCGGGGTGTTCCAGACCGAGGACTATGAGGTCGAGGCCTTGTTGCGCTTCCCGCAGACGGGCGTGCCGGCTGGGGCGGTGGTTCAGAGTGCGACGCTGCGTTTCGCGGTGGAGACCTACACCAGCGACTTCTCGATTCGAGGCGCATACGTGCAGGCGCCCTGGAACCTGGGGGCCAACGGACTGGGATGGCAGTTCCGCGACGATGGGCTGGAGTGGGACCGGCTGGGGGCGGTCGGGCAGGGGACGGACCTGGTCGCCGGTTCGTCGTTCGAGGTCTCCACGTTTCCGGGCACGGTGAGCGTGCACGACGTGCCACTCGACGTGGCGGTGGTGCAGTCGTGGGTCGACGACCCGTCGACCAACCAGGGCGTGATGTTGGCGAACTCGAAGGTTGGGAAGGTGGCCAAGGTCTTCACCAGCCTGGCCACCCAGCCGGAGCGTCGGCCGCTCCTCACCATTGAGTACACCGCGCCTGCGCCGCGCAGCGATACCACGCCTCCGTCCGTTGCAATCACGGCGCCCGCGGCAGGCGCGACGGTGCAGGGCGTGGTCGGCATCACCGTGGACGCGAGCGACGACGTCGGCGTGGTCGGCGTGCAGCTGCGCATCGACGGCCGCAACCTCGACTCGACGCAGCTCGACACCCACCTGTTCCGCAATGGAAACCATGTGTTGACCGCGCACGCGCGCGACGCCGCTGGCAACCTCACCACCTCGGCGCCGATCCTCGTCACCATCGCCAACGTGGTTGTCGACACCACGCCTCCCGAGGTGCAGGTCACCGCGCCCGTCGCGGGAGAGGCCGTCAGTGGTCCCTTCACGGTGCGGATGAGCGCGAGCGACAACGTGGGCGTCACCCGGGTCCACGTCGAGCTCGACGGCGTTCAGGTCGGCGCGCCGGACGTGGCCGCCCCCTGGTCGGTGACGCTCGACACCGAGGCGCTCCAGCCCTATGGGCTCCGGCAGCTGACCGCGGTGGCTCGCGATGCCGCTGGCAATGTCACCGTCTCCGCGCCGGTATCCGTCAACGTGAGCGCGCCACCTCCCGACGTCACGCCGCCCCAGGTCCAGATCGTCGCGCCCGAGAGCGGCGTGACGGTGGGCGGTACCCTCCAAGTCAGGGTCGACGCCCATGACAATGTGAGGGTTGCGGGCGTGCAGTTGCAGGTGAACGGACAGGACTTCGGGCCCGAAGACCTCAGCTATCCCTATTGGATCAACGTCTCCACCACGCTGCTAGGGGACGGCACCTTCCCGATGACGGCGGTGGCGCGGGACCGCGCCGGCAACCAGACCACCTCGGCGCCCGTCATGTTGACCATCGCCAACGGGCCGCCCGTGGTGCTCGATATCCCGGTGGCGCATCCGCGGGTGTGGTTCACGGCGGACCGGCTGGCCCGGGCCCAGGCGTACTTCGCGCAGCACCCGTATACGCCCGTCGCGAACGTGCAAGCGCCCGAACAGGCCATCGATGCGGCAATGCACTCGCTGCTCACCGGCACCCCGGCCTCGTGCCGCGCCGCGATTGACTGGGCGGTGCGCACCGAGATTCCCATCTCCGAGAACACGGTGTCGAGCGATCCGGCCCGCTGGTACGGCGAGGCGGCCATCCTCACCTACGATTGGTGTTTCGCCCACCTGCTTCCGGCGGAGCGCACGCTCCTGATCAACCGCTGGAACTTCGCCATCGAGGCGCTCAACGCCAATCCGTGGGGCGGCATCGGCATGGAGGGCAACAACTACTACACGGGGTATTTCCGCAACGCGCTCCTGTGGGCCATTGCCAGCTGGCATGAAAACCAGCCGTTCGCCAACGAGCTCCTGCAGTACGCGATGAAGTCACGCTGGGCCTTCTCGCTGCGGCCCTATCTGGATGGGCCGGCGGCAGGCGGCGCGCCGCACGAGGGCTCGACCTACGGCCGCCGGACGTTCGGCTACATGACGGTGCCGTTCACCACGCTGGGCCTGTATGGCCACGACATGTGGAACCAGACCGACTACTTCATGGCGTCGGTCTTCTGGTCCATCTACTCGACCACGCCGGGGCCCACCCGGAGGGGCCAGTTCCAGCTGTTCGAGACCTTCCCATTCAATGACGACGAGCGCTGGCTGAACCGGTGGAATCCCAGCAACACCGCGCAGACGTCGCTGGGCAGCTACTTCGCCCCGCTCATCGAGGAGTGGTCGGACCAGCCCATCGCGGGTTATGCCAAGCGCTTCCTGGAACTCACCGGCCATCCGATTGACGACCGACTCATCCGGTACGTCTATAGCGACACGCTGGCGGCGGTGCCGTCTCGTGACCTCGCGGAGCTGCCGCTCGACTACCACGCACCCGGACTGGGCATGGTGTACGCCAAGACGGCGTGGGCGCCCGACGCGACCCTGGTCAACCTGCAGTTCGGTGTGACGGCCAACGCGGGTCATGAGCACCGCGACTCCGGCAACTTCCAGGTGTGGCGCGCGGGCGAGTTCCTGACCCGCGAGACGGTGGGCTACGCCAACTCCATCGTCGGATACGCCGGTGGCGCGGCGGTCGACTGCGCGTCGCCCGTGGGGCACAACACGCTCTTGTTCGAGGGGCGGGGCACGGTCGGCTACTACCACCACGCGCCGCAAATGCTGCGCCTGGAGTCGTCGTCCGTGGCGAGCTACGCCGCGGTCGACCTCACCGGCGTGTATGACTTGAACGCCGAGTGGGCCCACCGAGAGGCCGAGGTCGGCAACCCCCACGCGGGCCGGGTGGTGCGTGAGACCTTGCTCGTGCGTCCGCTCGACACCCTGATTGTGTTCGACCGGCTCGAAAGCGCACGGGATGACGCCACGGTTGCCAAGACCTTCTTGGTTCATTTCCCGGAGTCACCGGTGCTCATGGGCAACACCTGGTCCGCGAACAGCGGCGGGCAGCAGCTGCGGGTCAGCACCCTGGTTCCAGCCAATCCCGTTCGGCGAATCATCGACGAGCGCGGCCCGGTGCGCGGCGATGGCACCTACCCGTACCCGGTGGGCCAGTTCCGTGGAGAGATTGAGACCCGCGGGGAGGTGGTGAGTCACTTCCTTCACGTCGTGCAGGCCAAGGATGTGGCCGACAGCGCGGCGCTGCAGCTCACGCTCGACGAAACGGCGACCGCGTACAGCGTGACGTTGAGTCACCCAACCCGCGGAAGCGCGGTGGTCCGCTTCGAGAAGGGGATTGAGAGCACGGGCGGCAGCTTCGGCTACGCCGCCAGCGGCGCGGTCACTCCGGCGCCACTGCGCGCGGGGGTGCAAGCGATGACGGTCACCCCAAGCGGGCCGGTGTGGGGACCGTGACCGGCTGAACCCGGCCCGCGAGCGACGTCCGCGTTCGCGGTGCTCGAGGTCAGCCGGGGGACTGCCGCGCCGCCCGCGACCTCGGCCTGGAGCACCGCAGCCTCACGCTCCAGGCCGGCTGCATCATCGAGCAGCGTGGAAGCTGTATTCAGCCAGGAGACGCCCCTTCCTGGGCTCCTTGCATCAAGGCTTCCACCTGCTGCTGGATGCCCTGCAACTGGTCGAGCCTGCGCTTCAGTGCTTCGCGCAGGTCGCGCTCGTCGGTGTGAAGGACCTCGTCGTGTAACTCCGCGATGCTTTCAGACAGGCACACGTGGAGGAGGTGGATCTGCTGCTGGGAGAGCTCCAGGACCATGGGTCACCTCTCTGACACCGGAACAACGGAGACACGCCTCCCTCTCCCCGGAGGACACGGGTGCGAACGCGCGCACGTCAGGCCCCTGAGGCCGGTGCCGCCGCACCTGAGGCCTGTCGCGCAGGTGGTCGCGGTACACCATGAGTGTAGTGCGCGCCCGCCCGCTGCCCAGGGCACTCCCGGGCAGGCAAGGGTGGGGGTGTTCGGTTCGCTCCCCTCGAGGTCCGGGCCGCTGCCTGGAGGCGCGGTGCTGGCGGGGTGGGGACAGCAGGTGGCCAGGCTTGCCCTGGCTTCCCTCCGGCGCTCCGGAGCACCGCGCGGCTGATGGGGCCGCGCGGTGCGAGCTGCCGGGTGTGGCGCGGCGCCTCGGTATCCGAGGCGCTGCACCGGTGCGACTACCGCAGCGCGATGAGCGAGGCCACGAGCAGGGACACGACGCTCATGACCTTGATGAGGATGGCCACGCCAGGACCGGACGTGTCCTTGAACGGGTCACCGACCATGTCACCGACGACGGCGGCCTTGTGGACCGCCGAGCCCTTCGCGTGGCCCGGCAGCTTGCCCTTCTCGATGAACTTCTTGGCGTTGTCCCACGCGCCGCCCGCGTTGGCCATGTAGAGGGCCATCGTGGCGCCGACGACGAGCGAGCCGGCCAGCAGACCCGCCAGCGCACCAGGGCCCAACAGGTAGCCCACCAGGGGCGGGGCGACGACGGCGACGATGCCCGGGAAGATCATCTCGCGCAGGGCGCTCTTGGTGGCGATGTCGACGATCTTCTTGGGGTCCGGGTCCGCCTTGAGCTCCATCAGCCCCGGAATCTCGCGGAACTGACGGCCAATCTCCTCGACGATGGCACCGGCCGCGCGGCCCACGGCGAGCATCGTGGAGGCGCCCACCAGGAACGGGAGGATGGAGCCCAGCAGCAGACCGACGATGACGTTCGGGTTGGTCAGTTGCAGGCTCATCTCCGGCAGACCCGCGGCGATGCGCGTGTGGTTGACCTCGAGGTTGAAGGCGGAGAAGAGCGCGATGACGGTGAGCGTCGCCGAGCCGATGGCGAAGCCCTTGCCGATGGCCGCCGTGGTGTTGCCCACCGCGTCCAGCTCATCGGTGATGGCGCGGACCTCGGGGCCCAGGCCGGACATCTCGGAGATGCCACCGGCGTTGTCGGAGATGGGGCCGTAGGCATCCACGGTCATCACCACGGCGGTGCCGCCCAGCATGCCCACGGCCGCCAGCGCGATGCCGTACAGGCCCAGCGCCTGGTCGGCGATGTAGGCCACCAGGGCGATGGTGGCCATCGGGATGCCCACGCTCTCCATGCCGACGGCGAGGCCGCGGATGAGGTTGGTGCCCGCGCCCGTGACGGAGGCTTCCGCGATGCGCTGCACCGGCGTGGACGACGTGTAGTAGTCCGTGACGAGGCCGATGACGGCGCCGCCGAAGGCGCCCGCGGCCAACGCCACCGTGATGGCCTGGGACAGGCCGAACACCTGCATCATCACGAAGGACAGACCCACCAGGATGACCGGGGGCAGGATGAGGGCGCTGCGCAGCACCTGCGCGGGGTTCATGTGCTTGAGCGCGCGCGCGATGAAGATGCTCAGCAGGCTGACCACCAGGCCCACGGCGGACAGCACCAGGGGAATCACCACGCCCGCCACCTTCGCGCTCCCGGTCGCGGAGGGGTCCACCACGAGGCGGGAGAGGTCCGCCGCGCTGGCGGTCAGCGCGATGGCCATGGCGGCGACAATCGCGGCCACCATGGACTCGTAGATGTCGGCGCCCATGCCGGCCACGTCACCCACGTTGTCGCCCACGTTGTCGGCGATGACGCCCGGGTTGCGCGGGTCGTCCTCGGGGATGTTCTCAATGACCTTGCCGGCGATGTCGGAGCCGACGTCAGCGGCCTTGGTGTAGATGCCGCCGCCCACGCGGGCGAAGAGCGCGATGGAGCTGGCGCCCACGGCGAAGGAGTGGAGGACGGGGGACAGCTGCGGATGCCCCTGGAAGGCGTAGTAGACGCCGCCCATGCCGATGAGGCCCAGGCCGGCGACGGCGAGGCCCATGACCGCGCCACCGTCGAGCGCGACCAGCAGCGCGTTCGGCTTGGAGCCGGTGCGCGCGGCCTGCGCGGTGCGCACGTTCGCGAACGTCGCGGCCTTCATGCCGATGTAGCCGGCGAACAGTGAGAGGAACGCGCCGAGCACGAAGCTCCCGCTGGCGATCGGCCCCAGCGCCAGGCCGATGAGCACCGCGATGACCGCGCAGTACGCGGCGAGCACCTTGTACTCGCGGACGAGGAACGCCATCGCGCCTTCGCGGATGTAGCCCGCGATGCGGTTCATCGTCGCGTCACCCTCCGGGAGCGCCTTGACGCGGAAGTAGAAGACCGCAGCGAAGAGCAGCCCCACGGCGCCGACCACGCCCGGTGCGATTGCCCAGAAACTCGACTCGAGACTCGACAACTCCATCCAATCCTCCAGAGACGTCCCGGGAGCCTGACCTCGCCGACCGGGTCGCTCGTGTGCCGCGAAATTTGTACGGAGCGCGTATAGTTGATTTCAGCGCAATCTGGGAGTTTCCTAGGCGCGCCCCAGCAGGTTGGGAGTCCTACCAACGTTCTGGGCGGGTGCGTTACGGCCTCCAGCGCCGGGCCGGCGCTCATGCGGGGCCCGAGTCCGGATGACAGGCGGGGTGGGGGGCTGCATCACCAGGGCCCCAAGTGCCCGGACTCACTCGCGATTCTACGAAAGATAAGGGCCAGTACGTATCCAAGGCCCCGTGTCCAAGGGGGCGACGTCCATGGCGCGGCCTTCTCCCGGGGGCACCGTGGGCCTCGTGCGCTCAGGCCGGGGGCGGAGGCGGGTGTGGTAACGGAGCGCTGCATGAACGCACCGCACCCGCCCAGTCCGCTCCTCGTCACGGCTTTCAATGGCCTGGTCGCGGCCTATGACCGCATGAACGGCAGTACCGCATGGACGTTCCTCGTTCCTGGCAAATCGGTCCCAGGGATGCGCCCGCGTCCCACGCACGTGGAGGTGCGGGATGGGCGAGTGTTCGTGTTCGCGGGCGGCTCCGATGGCGTCTTGAAGAAGCGCGTCTTCCTCGATGTCCACGTGCTCGACTACGAGAGTGGGCGCCCGCTCTGGACGCAGCGCGTGGCGCCGGCTCATGCGCCGAACTTCACGTCCGCGTCGGTGCTGGTGGAAGACGGGCAGGTCATCGTCGCGTACCAAGACGTCCTCGTCGCGTTCGCGGCGGATTCCGGCCGGCCCCAATGGACGCGAAGCAGCGAACATGGGGATGGGGGCAGCTACTCGCTCCAACTGCAGATGGGGATCCATGGCGCGCGGGCACGCGTGGTGACCTGAGCCGGCGGGCCTGGCGGGAGCTGATGAAGAAGCAAGCGGCCTGATGACGACCCACCTGGTGTCTCGACAATCCGGTGCGGTACAGGGCGTCGTTCATGGCGCCGTGGTCTTCGCGGAGGAGAACGTCCTCATCAATCTTGGTGCCTGCGGCTCAACGCGTCCGCGAAGTCTTGCCCTTGCGTGTCGTGGCCGGGACGTCCTCACCGGTGATGGCGCGGGCAAGCCGCTCCGCGTCGGCTGTGGCGATTCCGAGCGAGTCGAACACGCCGCTGACGAACATGTTCGCCAACCCCTGCGCGAGCGCGCGACCTCGTAGTTGCTCCATCAATGGATGTGAGGTGGGGAGCGCGCTCCCGGACCGGACGAGTTTCGACAGCTCCGGCCAGAACGTGTCCATCGAGCCCTTGAGCGGCTCGGGGACTTCCTCGTCCGGATGCGGGCCCGCGTAGTCGATGTACGCCGGGTCGGTCGCGATGCGGTACAGGGCCGGGTTCTCCGCGGCCCACCGGACGTAGGCGACCCCTGAGCGCCGGAAGGCCTCGTGCGGGTCCGTTGTCCCTTCCGTCGCGGTGATGAGGGTCGCATTGAGCCGTCGGTTCCCCTCCGTCGCGAGCGCACGCAGCAGGGCCAGTCGGTCCGCGAAGTGCTTGTAGGGCGCGGCGGAGGACACCCCCACGCGGCGTCCGACCTCCGCGACGGTGAGCGCGTCGACGCCTTCCTCGCGGATGAGCTCGATGCTGGCTTCCAGCAGGGCGTGCTTGAGGTCCCCGTGGTGGTACGGGCGTGCTCGCGTCTTCGTGGCCATGCGTGGAGCCAGGGTAGATGGACGGGCCTTTGTTGCAAAGTAAGTAAGAGTCACTTACTTTGTGCCTCGGCACAGATTTCATCGCTCCAGGAGCAGCGGATGCGCAGCGCGAATTCCGTGAGTCCATTGTTGCGGTCCCTCTCCCGTCCCCATGGCTTCGAGCCGCTGCGGGTCGAAGGCCGGCTTCCCGAGTCCCTCCGGGGGACGTTGTTCCGCGCCGGACCGGGCCTCTTCGAGCGATTTGGCACGCGAATCGCGCATGCGTTCGAGGCGGATGGCGCCGTGACGGCGGTGCGCTTCGACGGCGGTGGTGCGCAGGGCGCGAGCCGCATCGTGGAGAGCGCCGGCTACCGTGCGGAGGAGCGCGCGGGGCGGTTTCTCTACACGTCATCCGCGTCGTGGCTCGATCGGATGCGGTCGGCGAGCAAGGACATGGCGAAGACCACGGGCAATACCTCGACCTTCCTGTGGAAGGACCGGCTCTTCGCGCTGATGGAGAACGGCCTGCTCCAGGAGATGGACCCCGCGACGTTGGAGACGCTCGACGCCACAGGATTGGGCGTGGTGACGGGGGCCTTCTCCGCACACCCTCATCGTGTCGCTTCGCTGCGGACGACGTTCAACTTCGGGGTCCGGTATGGCCGGAAGATGAACATCGACCTGTACGCGCTGCCGGACGACGGCGAGCCGTCGAAGCTCGGCACCGTGGAGGCGCCCTGGCAGAGCATGGTGCATGACTTCATGGCGACGGAGCGGCACCTCATCCTGTTCGTGGGGCCCGTGCAGTTGAATCTCCTGCGCGCCATGGTCGGCCTGGGAGATGTCACCCAGCTCTTTCGGTGGAGGCCTGAGCTGGGGGCGCGGCTCATCGTCGTCCCGCTCGATGCCATCCATTCACCCCGAACGTTCGAGCTCGCCCCCTTCTGGCTCTGGCATTTCTCGAACGCCTTCGAGGACGCGGACGGTCCATGTGTCGACTTCTGCCGCTACCCCGAGTTCTCGCTCGGGGAGATTGGAGAAATGGAATCGACCGGGCCCCTCCCGTTGCTGACGCGAGTGAAGCTCGACCTGAAGTCTGGCACGGCGCGTGAGACGAAGCTCTTCGACGTTCCCTGCGACTTTCCTCAGGTGCATCCGCGATTGCATGGCGCGCGGCACGGTACGGTGTTCGCGCAAACCGAGCGGAACGTCATGGACCGGAACATCCTGGGGGTGACGCGCATCGACCTCGACCGGGGCAGGAGCGCCGAGTGGGAACTCCCGGCCGGACATGTGCCGAGTGAGCCCGTGCTCGTGCCGCGCGAGGCGTCGCAGGACGCCACCTTCGTGCTCGACCTCGTGTTCGACTCGACGACCGACCACTCCTACGTCGCGGTGCTCGACGGCGAGCATCTCGAAGACGGTCCGCTGGCGACCGTTCACTTCGACCAGGCCATCCCCGTGACGTTTCACGGCAGTTTCGCCGCGATGTGATGTCCTTCGCTGCCTGGTGGCGCGAGGTCAGAACCTGCTTCAGCCCGAGGGAGCGCTGTGCCCGGCCGCTCTTCTGGACGAAGCGCTCATGGATGGCCTCCCGCTGGACAACTTCGCGCGAGAGGCCAATCCATGGCCATCAATGAGCAACGGCGACTGCCTGCCGCATCAAGCCGCGGCGTGGCGGACTACTCGGAGTACTCGTAGCTGTCGACGAGCTGCCAGTTGCGGTTGTAGACGTAGCGCCGGGTGAACCAGCCGCTGTGGCAGCTGCCCGTGTTGCTGGCCGTGTAGCCATAGACGAAGCCGTTGTGGATGCGGGCCTCGAGGGTCGGGTAGCCGGGGTTCTCACAGGGCTGGGTGACCCGGACGGCCTGGTAGGCGGCCTCGGCGTAGACCTGCTCCTGGCCCTCGAAGTCGTAGCGGGAGTGGACGCGCTCCGCGGTGAACGTGGCGAGCTGGCTGGCCTGCTGGGCGTAGGTCTGCGTGAGGAAGGACTGCAGGTGGGCCAGGGTGGTGGCCTCGGAGGTGAGCGTGCCGGTGAGGCGGTGCACGGCGCCATCCGTGTCGGAGAGCGCCGCGCGGATGGAGGCGATACCGGCCGGGCCCTGGTAGACGGTGGTGTCGCCCCAGGTGAAGCTGAGGGCGCCGCCAGCGCTGTAGGCATTGAGCGCGCAAGTGCCGTTGGCACCGGCCGTCTCGACGACGATGATCTTGCGGAGGCGGTGCTCGGGGTTCACGAGCGCGATGCACTCGTCGCCAGCGACACCGTCGTAGTTGGCGGCCGGGAGCACCGCCTCGACGATGTTGTGGACGCGGAACAAGGGGTCCGTGGCCTGCTGCTCGATGGACTGAACCGCATCCGTATCAGTGTCCGTCTCGGGACCGAGACAGCCAGCGGTGAGGGAAGAAGCGACGAGGAGGGACGCGAAGCTGAGGGAAGTGCGCATGGCGGCGGAAGATAGCACGCCAGATTTGCCCGTTTTAAAAGGTAATAAGTGTTCCGATACGGAATGGACAGATGTCCTGTTGGAGCACGCGAACGGACGCTACATGCCTCTGGGCATGTGAAAAAATTCAATGACTGCGTCCGGCTGTCTCCTGTGGATTGATACAAATTTGTTACGCAAAACAGCCGGATTGCGCGATGCGGGCATTCGGTGAATCACCCTAGAAGTCTCGAATCGAGTCCATCACCGACACCAGGGCCTCTCGATTGAGCGGCTCGGCGGGAGTCCCTTCCGTGGACCGGAGCCTTTCATCCACCGCGTCGAAGATGCCCAACAGCGCGAGATAAATCTGCTCACGCTCCTCGGTGAAGATGAAGGTGTTGCGGGCATCCAGCTTGTTGAAGCCATCGGTGTATGCCGTGACGATGGGGGTGAGCGCGGACACGAGGGCAGCGGGGGAGCGGTCCCCTTCGGAGACGGCCTTGAGCGCGGCCGACCGTGCCTGGCGGTACAGCGCCGCGGCCTTCTTCGCCTGGGCCGGGGTGATGTTGTCGGCCCCGTCCCAGACGCGAAAGGGGTTGTCCAGGTTCTCCGCCAGCCAGTCGGCCTTGCGCGGCTGTCGCACCGACAGGTCCAGGCCCTCGCGCGCGGCGGCCTTGTAGGCTTTCTTCACCTGGGCGGCGACGTCCGCGGGAATGCTCGTCAGCCAGAGCATTCCCAGGTGGGGGAGCTGCTCCGGGCCGGGGAACTCGTCGGGTGACATCCCGAACAGGTCGCTCAATGTCAGCATGGCCAGGGCCGGGAGCTTCGCCAGCTCCGCGGTGTTTCTCAGGTAGCCCGGGGCTCCCCAGATGCGCAGCTCCGTCAGGTTTGGAAAGCGCCGCACGATGCGCGACGCATCCACGTCGCGCGCGGCCCTCAGATGAAGGCTGTCCAGTGTGTCCAGACCGGACCAGGGCATGTCCGGAGCGCCCAGGGACAAGGTCAGCCAGCGCCCATCCGCCTCGCCGTGAATCTTCAGCGCCGGGTCGGGCTGGCCGACCAGGGACAGGTCCTCCAGGCCGTCGTTCAGATAGAGCTCGTGGACGCCCGTCACGTCGAGCGTGAGCCGGGACAGTTGGGCGCCCCGCAGGTCGACCCGGCGCTCACCATGCTTGAGCACCGCTGATTCATAGACAAAGGGGCGTCGCCGGATGAAGTCGAACAGGCCAGGGATGG
The DNA here is from genome assembly GCF_900101905.1 of Myxococcus virescens. Classification (NCBI taxonomy): domain Bacteria; kingdom Pseudomonadati; phylum Myxococcota; class Myxococcia; order Myxococcales; family Myxococcaceae; genus Myxococcus; species Myxococcus virescens. The sequence goes on from NZ_FNAJ01000019.1 coordinate 14,139, forward strand.
GGGCGTCCGCATTGACAGACGTCAGAATCGGCAGCGCCTCGAACACCGACAGGTCAGACGCGGCGGCGAGGCGAGCCGTATCCAGCCGCTGCATCGAGCGGCGTACCTCCATGTCGCCGACCGTGAACAGCACCTGCTCGTCGCGTGCTGCGACCATCTGCTTGAAGGCGTCGCGCTGCGCCTGGGGGATGGCCTCCCAGCGGCGCTGACTGTAGAGGGCGCTGCCGGATGGCCAACCGCTGTAGCTGTTGACGTCCTCGACGACGAGGGGCGGCCGGTGGCCCACCCGGGTGAAGCCGCGAGGAACCTCGGCGGACGCCCAGACGTGGACGCAGTGGTCCTTCCAGAAGAAGAAGTTGAAGTGGGCGGGAGCCATGGCCGCCACTTCGGCGGCGTCGGGCAGGGAGGGGCCTACCCAATCCAACGCCAGCACACAGGCCAGCTCGTCCTTCCCCTCGACCTTCAGGGCGGTCACCTGGACCGCCGTGTAGGCATCAAGCCGAGGGGTGTGGACGACGAAGATGTCTCCTGGCGTGGGCTTCATGGTCGACCGGGTCCGTAAGAGGGTTGGTTCGGACCCAGTCTAGGCCATGTGCCGCATCGCTCCCGCGTTGTTTGAGGGGAGGGCCCGCGACGGAGCGCTGCCCCCCAGACTTCAGCCCGCCAGGGGCGTCTGCCGCGCCTGCGCCTCGCGCAGCCACGCCACCGTGTCGCTGAGTGTCTGCCGGTGGCTCCGCGGCCGGTAGTCGAGCTCCTCGTGGCTCCACAGCGTCTTGAACCCCCAGTGGCACGTCGACATCTCGAGCACCACGGGGTCCGGCAGCTTCTTGAGCGGCACGTGGGAGCCGAGCTTCGCGAGCCCGTCGACGACGAGCGTCGGCACGCCGGGACGGTTCACCCGGATGCCGGCGACCTCGCCCACGCGCTCGAAGAAGGTGCGCAGCGGCAGGGCGGTGCCGGGCAGGTGGTACGTGTCCCGCCAATCGGCCTTCTTCGCCAGCACCGCGAGCGCATGTGCCACGTCCCGCACGTCGGTGAAGGCGATGCCGCCCGTGGGGATGAAGGGGAGGCGCCCGTTCAGCACGCGGGCCACGTTGGTCGTCGAGCGGCCCAGGGTGTCCCCGGGGCCGAGGAGCACCGGAGGCCGCACCACCGTCATCTCCACGCCGAGCTGCTTCGCCAGCTTCCGCGACTGTTGCTCGGCGTGAATCTTCGACAGGTAGTAGGGCCACCGGCCCACGAGCGCCTCGGCGTAGAGGGAGTGCTCGTCCGCCTCGATGGTCGGATGGGAGAAGCAGCCCACCGTGCCTGACGTCGATACCAGCACCAGCCGGGCGTCGAGCGCCTTCGCGGCGCGCACCATGGCCAGCGAGCTGTCGATGTTGAAGCGCACCATCTCGTCGGCGTGCTGCCGGCTGTGGTGGACCATTCCCGCGGAGTGAATCAGCACCTTCACGCCCTGGGCCTGGGACAGCCACGCGTCAGGGTCGAGCGGCGTGCCCGACACCTGGGCCACCGGGCCCGGCAGCGGCGAGCGAACCAGCGCCACGGCGTCGTCGCCCAGCGTCTCCAGCAGGTTGCGTCCGAGGAACCCGCTGGCTCCCGTCACGAGTGTCTTCACGGCTGCACCCCGCGCCAGGCGCATGCCTCATGGAACTGCGAGAGCTCCGCCGCGTTCGGCCCCCACTCGAAGTTGTCACCCGCGGGCTTCACGATGTCGCGCGAGACCAGCGCCTGCACCACGCCATCGAGGTGCGGCCGGTGTGTCACCGCCACGGCCTTCAGCTCGTCGGGCGCGCGCACCTTCGTCGCCTCCTGGTAGTCACGCACGACAGGCTCGAAGAGCGCCTTCACCACGGCGTCGACGCGCGCGTCGCTCAGCTCGGCCAGCGGCGTGGCGCACCAACGGTAGCGCGACAGGTGGTCCTCCAGCGCGGGGTTGCCGGGCTGCCGGGCCAGCACATCACCGGCGAACCAGTGCTGCCACTGGTTCCGGAGCGAGTGTGCCAGCGCGGGGGACAGGGGGCTGGGGACGGGCAGGTCGCTGTCCAGCACGCGGCCTCCGCGGCGCTCGATGGCCTCGCGCAGCCACGCTTCATCCACGCCCGGAATCGGGTTCTCGGCGAGGAACGTGCGCAGATGGAAGCTGCTCACCGTGGTGTGGCGTTGCAGCTCCGCCATGAGCGCATGGCTCAGTGCGCGGACGTCGGTGTCCGGGTTGAGCGCCAGCGGCGCGCCACACGACAGATGCACACGGCCCAGCTGCACCTGGCCGCGCGTCAGCTTCGTGAGCCACGACAGCACGCCGGTGAGCGTCATCTTCGGGCGCGGCTTGCCGGACAGCTCCTCCGACAGGGACGCCTCCTCCGGAAGCCGGTCGTAGGAGATGGCGACGGGCAACACGACGAACTGGCGCTTCGTGTTCTGCAGCGCGCGCAACATCCCGCGCTTGGGCGGCAGCATCAGCCGCGCGCGGCTGCGCTGACCCTCGACGAAGAACATGAGCGAAGCGTTCTTCTCGGTGAGCCGGCGCAGCTCCTCGCCCAGCTCCGGCACCTCGCGGCCCACGCCGCGCTTGATGAAGAAGGCCTGCGAGTCCTTGAGAATCGGGCCCACCACGGGGATGCGGCCGAACTCCTCCGCGGCGGCGATGTGTGGCATCGAGATGCCCAGCTCCGGGTGCTGGAAGCACAGGTAGCTGGTCAGCAGGAAGTCGAAGTAGCTGCGGTGGGTGGGCGCCAGCACCACCAGCGTGCCGGGAGGCACCTGCGCCATCGCGCGCTCGAACGACGGCCGGTCGAACGTCACGTCGCTGGTGCAGTGGCGGAACGTCTTGCGCAGCGCATAGCCAAGCACCTTGTGCGTGGTGTTGCCCACGCCGCGCTCCTGGACCCACGCCCGGTCGCCGCGCGCGTCGTCGTGCTTCGGCCCGGCGAAGGACACCTGGCTCTCATCGCGCGACAGCAGGTGGCGGTACATGCCCTCGTTCACCACGCGCACGTACTCGAAGGGGTCGAAGCCGGGGACCTCCAGCGGCTCGCTGCGCACGAAGTCGAAGGTGTGGTGCGTGAAGTACGCGAAGCCCTCGTTGAGGTACTGCACCTTCTCGTCGGCGCGCACCAGCCGGCGGTGGGCCTTGGCCTGGCCGAAGAGCGCGAGCGCCGCCTTCTGCAATTGCACCGGCAGCTCCCGGCGCATCAAGTCGACCGCGTCGAAGCCGTGGTCCTTGCGGCCGACGAACATGTCGGGCGCCTTCACCACGCCGGGGCGGTGCTTGAACCACTCGATGGTCGACGCCGCGGCCATGTCGATGCGCAGCGCGCGCTGCACACCCATGGTGGCGTGAACGATGGGCACGGCCTGGCCGGGCTTCGGCATGGGGCCGAACACCGAACGGACGACTTCACTGGCGACCACGTCCACCGGCACCACGTCCAGGCGCACCGACGGGTCGGCGTTGAAGGCGCGCACCACGCCCAGGCCGCTGTACAGCAGGCAGCCCGCGAGCGCCGCCGGGCTGTCGAGCCAGGCCGGGAAGGGCGTGCGGTGGGCCGCCGAGACGATGCTGGGGCGCACGATGACGACGGGCACGTGGCCGCGGCGCTCGCAGATGAGGTGCTCGGCGACGCTCTTGGTGAGGGTGTACGTGTTGGGGTGGCCGGTGAGCTCCAGCCACTCGCGGCCGTCGCCCTGCGCCACCTGGAAGGCCTCGTAGAGCTCCGCGGCTGGCTTCGGCAGGTGCGCCAGCTTCTCTTCGATGGGGCCGGGCCGCCACACGCTGACGTAGGCCGTCGACACGTCGACCATGCCCACCACCTTGGGGCACGTGCGCGCGAGCTCCAGCACCGACAGCGCGCTCCGGATGTTGGCCGAGGTCGCCTGCGCCAGCGGCAGGTCGAACTCCACGCTGGCGGCGCAGTGCACGACGTGCGTGACGTGCTGGCGCACGGCGTCGGCGTCGGCAGGAGACAGGCCGCAAGCGGGCTGCTCGAGGTCGCCGCTCACCACCGCGACGCGCTCCGTCCAGCCGGGCTGGAGGCGCGAGAAGCACTCGGCCTGCGCCACCTTCGCGAAGCGCTCCGCCGCCGAATGCACGCGGCCCTGGCGGTCCTTCGACTCGCGCACCAGCACCGTGACGCGCTCGACGCCCTGCGCGAGCAGCGCCTCCAGCACCACCTTGCCAACGAAACCCGTGACGCCGGTGAGAAATACGTGGCGGGACATCAGTGCGCCTCCTCATCCGGGGTCAGGGCCACCGGGCCGTTGATTCCGCAGTTCGACGCGCCGAAGACGTTGTCGGGGTCGATGGCGGCCTTGACCTTGCGGTTGAGGGCCAGCGCGGCCTCCGAGTACACCTCGGGCAGGAAGTCGCGGCGAATCTTCCCGACGCCGTGGTGATGCGACAGCGAGCCGCCAGCGGCCAGGATCTCCTCACGCGCCGCATGCTCGAGCGCCGCGTAGGCGCCCACCGGGTCGCTGACGCCGCGCGCGTAGAAGCCCAGGTAGAAATAGATGACCACGCCCGTCTGGTAGACTTGCGTGAAGCGGCCGGTGAAGAAGACCTTGCCCGGAAGGCCCAGCGCGGCGTGCTCCTTCTCCACGCGGCGCTGCACGCGCTCGTAGAGGTCCATGGCACGGCTCCACGGCACGCTCGTCTCGAAGCTCTCGGCGATGGCCCAGTGCTCGAAGGTGAGGTCCCGGATGTACGCGATGCCGAAGGTCAGCTGGTAGCCGCGCTCACCGTTGGCGCCGCCGCCCTTCATGCCGCCGTGCTCGGAGGCGATGCGGTACACCGCCTTCTCCTGGAAGGCGACCTCCTCGCGCGAGCCCTCGAAGACGAGGGTGGCCACGGCGAGCTTGTACGGGTCGAAGCCCTTGAGCTTCGTCACCACGGCCTTCTCGACCTCGCTCTTCACCTTCGCGGCCAGCCCGTGCTTGGCAGGCTTGAGCGCCTGGCCGAAGTGGAACTGGGTGTTGTCCATCACCCGCACGCTGGCCGGCACCGCGCCCGACTGCTGGAGCGCGTAGAGGAACGAGAGGCCCGTTTCGAGGTCGGGGAAGATGACCGAGCCGTAGCGCTGCACTTCGGGAAGGGGGAACAGCTTCACCACCGCCGTAGTGACGATGCCGAAGTTGCCCTCGCTGCCGAACATGTACTGGCGCGGGTTGACGCCCACGCTCTCCCGGGGAGCCTGGCGCGGGCGCTCCACGATGCCCTGGGGCGTGACGACCTGCATGTCGAGCACCAGGTCCTCGATGTTGCCGTAGCGGTTCTTCTTCATGCCGCTGGCGTTCGTGGCAATCCACCCGCCGAGCGTGGAGAACTCGAGGCTGTCCGGCTCATGGCCCATGGTGAAGCCGAACTTCGCGAGCTCCTCCATCAGGTGGCGGCCCGTGGCGCCCGCCTCGATGCAGGCCATGCGGTTGACGGGGTCCACCCACAGAATCCGGTTCATCTGCCGCATGTCGACGGCGATGACCAGGCGCTCCTCGGAGAGCGGGATGCGCAGCGCCTCCGTCACATTGGTGCCGCCGCCAAAGGGGATGACACAGGCGCCGTGCTGGGTGGCGACCTCCACCAGTCGCACCACCTCATCGTGGCCGCGCGGAAAGACGACGAGGTCGGGCACCCGGTCCAGCTTCCCGTAGCGGATGGCCCAGATTTCACCGCCGGTGTGGCCATGGCCACGGCGCAGGCGCTGCTTGGGGTCGTCGGTGAGCTGCTCTTCCTTCAGGAACTCGCGCAGCGCCGCTATGAGCTTGTCGTTCTTCTTCGCCGCGGGAATCTCGGGCGGGTAGTGCGGCTCGTTGCGATTGTCGTACCCCAGCGGCGAGGCCAGCTTGCCGGCGAACCACGGCATCAAGTCTGGCAGCGCGACATTGCTGATGTTGTAGCGGGTGCCCGTGAGGACGGTGCTCCCGTCGGGCTTCACCACGAAACGCGTGTCGGCGAAGCCCCAGCCTTCGAGTGATTCTTCGTCCTTCGACGCGGCAGGCGTCGGCGGCGTGAAGCGCGTGTCTCCGGAGGAAGGCGTGGGTGACGGGCTGCCGAAGCGCTCGCTCACCTCATTCAGCGCCACATTCCCAAGACGGCGCAGCAAACCTGATTGTTTAGCCATGGTCACTCGCAGTCGTACACAGGGCCCTCTTCCCCGTCAACGCGCGCGGGTTACGCAGGTGCGCACTGCGTTACGCGATTTCGGAACCGCTGGTCTCGTAAGTGGGTTGTTTCCGAGACCCGAAGTCTCGTAAAGGCGAGTCATGCGGACGGGACGACCCAGGGACGAAAGAGTGCGCCTGGCCATTCTCACGGCGGCGCAGGAGCTGGTGCTGGAGAAGGGCTATGCGGCGGTGACGACCGCTGACGTGGCGGAGCGCGCGGGGGCCGGGAAGCAGACCATCTACCGTTGGTGGCCGGGCAAGGGCGCGCTGGTGCTCGACGCGTTCTCCGAGTGGGTGAGTCAGGCGCCCCGCATGAGCCGGCGCAAGCCTTCCCTGTCCTCGACGCTGGTGGAGTTCTGCCGGGGGGCCGCGGAGGCGGCGCCCGTGCTGCGAGCGCTGATGGCGGAAGCGCAATTCGACGAGGACCTCCACCGGCGGCTCATCGCCCAACTGGTGCGCCCGCGGGGGGACGAGCTCCGGGCGTGCCTCGCCGACCGCCGGCCCGCCGACCGGGAGCTCGTGGTCAACGTGCTCTCCGGCCTGGTGTGGCAGCGCCTCATGCTCAATGAGCCACTGGACGCACGTTTCGTGCGCTTCGCGCTGCGGGTGGTTCAGCGCATCTGAGGTGGGCGGCTCTGTTGGGGGGCAGCCGGGGAGGCGTGGAACGCGGTGGCGGGTCGCGGTCCTCCTGTGCTAGCTAGCCCGGAGCCACTTGACGCTCCGATGGCGGCCGCGACATCTCGTTGCGACCGTAGGGTGTCCTCGAGTGGCTCCGTCAGGCGTGTGCCTCTCGAGCATTCACCACGTTGTTGCTGGAGGCTCACATGTCCTCGTCCGAACTTCCCGTTCTCAAGTTCGTCCTCACGAACTACAAGAATTTCAACGCGCGCGCGACGCGTGATGCGCTCCTGTCCTACTGGGAGCATGTGTCGAACGGTGGCCGGATGTTCTGGAGCGTCGCGGGCGCGATGTCGTCGGCGCAGCTCGGCATCACGCTCGCACCGGCCATCCGGGCGGGGCTGATTCACGGTCTGTCGGTGACGGGCGCCAACATCGAGGAGTCGCTCTTCCGGCTCGTCGCGCACACGGGGTACAAGGACTTCCCCGAGTACCGCTACTTCACCAAGCAGGACGACACGCGAATCCTCGAGCAGCGGATGCGCCGGGTCACCGATACGAGCATTCCCGAGGACGAGGCGTTCCGCGCGGTGGAGAAGATTGCCGTTCCGATGTGGAAGGGCGCGACCGAGAAGGGTGAGCGCCGCTTCTGGCACGAGTACTTCTACGCGTTCATCCAGGCGATCGATCCCTCCGCATATGAGGGTGACCCGGAGGCCTGCTGGCTGCTCGAGGCGGCGCGGCACCGTCTGCCCATCGTCGTCCCTGGCTATGAGGACTCGACGTTCGGCAACATCTTCGCGTCCTACGTGAAGGCGGGCGAGTGCAACGCGAGCATCGTCAAGTCTGGCATTGAGTACATGGCCGACTTCTACGACCGCTACGAGGAAATGTCCGAGGGCCGGGGTGTCGGCTTCTTCCAGATTGGCGGCGGCATCGCCGGTGACTTCCCCATCTGCGTCGTTCCGTCGATCAAGTACGACCTGCAGAAGCCGGTGAAGCCGTGGGCCTACTTCTGCCAGATCAGCGACTCGACGACGTCCTACGGTTCGTACTCGGGCGCGACGCCCAATGAGAAGATCACCTGGGACAAGCTGACCGAGACGACGCCGATGTTCGTCATCGAGTCGGATGCCACCATTGTCGCGCCGCTGATTCTCAGCGCCCTGCTCGAGTGCAAGAGCAATCCGGAAGCGGCGAACGCGCTCATCGCCAAGCATCAGAAGTAGCGGTCGCGGTAGGCGGGACCGGCGGCAAACGTCACCGGTCCCCCGCGAGTTCCGTGCAGCGCATTCCCAAACCCGAGCTGTGAACGGAGCCGGATGGTCAGCCGGGCTCCACGGACGGCCAGGTGAGCCGCACCCTCGTCCCGTGTGGCTCCACGGCGCTGATGGCCACGTCGCAGTGGAACCGGCGTGCCAGCCGCTCCACGAGCGACAGGCCGATACCGAAGCCCGTGTGTCCGGGGCCGACCTGACCGAAGCCCACGCCTGTGTCGGAGATGCTCCAGCCCTCGGGCGCGATGTGGATGACGATGCGCCCCTGCTGCGTATAGGCGAGCGCGTTCTTGATGAGGTTGCCCAACATCACTCGCGCCACGGACCCCGGAAGCGGCGCGAGGACCTCCTCTTTCGCCTCGATGACGAGCGCCACGTCGCCGTGAGGGCGGTGTTTGCCGTACAGCGCGACCATTTCGCGGGTGATGCTCACCAGTCCGCACGATTCGTCGGAGCGGCCTGAGCGGGCCAGCCAGAGGATGCCCTCCGTCAGCAGGCCCATGTGGTGAACGGCCTGCCGCAGACGGCCGAAGGTCTCTGTGTCCGCGGGTGGGTCCAACTCCAGTATCTCCACCGCGCCCTGCGCCACGGCGAGGGGCGTACGCAGTTCATGGCTCGCGTCCCGGTTGAAGGCGCGCTCCCGCTCCAGCAGTTCCTGGATTCGGGCATCCCGGACACGCAGGGCTTGGGCCAGGGCCCGCACCTCGGTGACCCCGACGTCCTCTTCCCGCGCCGGAGTATCCGACTGGACGCGTGCCACGAGCTGTTCCAGCGGACGGCTGAGCCTCCGTGCGACGACAAGGGAGAGCCCGGCGGCGCCCAGCAGGGCCAGCAGCGCACTTGCCAGCAGCAGTCCGGACGTCTGGCGCAGGTGGCGGGTGGTGCTCGTCAGCGCCGTCGTGTCCAAGACCACGTAGCGCGTCGTGCCGGCCGATGCGTCCGGTCGCACCGCGACATGGAAGTGCCCACGGCCCTGGGCAAAGACTTCGTATTCGCCGCGAGGTGTGTCCAGGGGGAGCGCATCTCCGAGCCAGGACGGAAGGCCTTCGTGGCCGACATAGGCCGTCATTCCCAGTGGGATGGCCCCCGTGTCCTCCCTGCGTCCGTCCGCCGCGGTGGCGACGAACCGAGCGAAGATGGCGTCTTCGAGGTCGTAGCTGAAGAGCGTGAAGAACGTCCCCATCAGGACGAGCGCGAGCGCCGCGGACATGCCCATGGCGCCCAGGAGGAGACCTCGGACCGACCTAGTCCTCGCGCGCATCCAGGCGGTATCCCTTGTTGCGGAGGGTGGTGATGCAGTCGCTCATCCCCAGCTCGGCGAGTGCTCCGCGCAGGGCATAGACGTGGGTGCGCAAGGCACTGGATTCCGGCGCATCGTCCCCCCAGAGGTGGTGGGCCAGCGTGGCTGTCGAGACGGGCTCGGGCGCGGCCTCCATCAGCAGCCTCAGGAGGAGTGTCTCGGTCTTGTTGAGGTGGACGGTGCGCACGCCTCGCCGGGCCTGGCCCGTGTCTGGCTCCAGCGTCAGTGGCCCCACCGTCAGCCGTCGTCCGCTCGGAGGCACGGGGCGCCGCGCCAGGGCTTCGAGCCGCAGCCGCAGCTCCCTCAAGGAGAACGGCTTGACGAGGTAGTCATCCGCGCCCGCGCGGAAGCCTTCTTCCTTGTCATCGAGTGTGTCCCGAGCGGTCAGCATGAGGATGGGCACCAGCCGGGGCGCGAGCTGCCGGTAGCGTTGACACAGCTCGATGCCACTCATTCCCGGCAGCATCAGGTCCAGGACGATGACGTCGTATTCCTGGCCCAGCGAGAGCGTGAGCCCCTGGGGCCCGGTGGCGGCGAAGTCGAGCTGGAAGTCCTTCCCCAGAAACCTCTCGATGTTGGCCTGGAGGTCCAGGTTGTCCTCGACGACGAGCACTCGCATGGGTGGGCAGGTTATCAGCCGCCACGTCAACCGGAGGTCAACCGGGTGTTGACGCGTGGCTGACGCGGAGGGCGGCAAGGTGACCGGGCTTCTGACCTCTGGGAGAACCGCGATGACCCGCTTGCTGTCGCTGTGCCTGCTGCTTCTATCCGCTTCTGTGGCCCGTGCCGCCGCTCTGGAAACGTCGTTGGACGTTCGCGGCGCGGATGGAGAACGCATCCCCACGCGGGTGCTGGAGCCGGAAGGAGCTGCCGCGAATCCTCCCATCGCCGTCCTCCTGCACGGCCTGACGCGCCGCAAGGAGGACTGGTTGTCGAACGAGGGGCCAACCCACGGCGGTGTGCTGAAGGACGAACTGCTGCGGTCCGGCTACCGTGTCTATCTCCTCGATGCACGCCGGCACGGAGAGCGGGCGACGCCCGAGGCCAGGCCGGGAGCGCTCGCCAAGCGGGCCCATCAAGGGGACCCCTCAGGGTACGTGGCGATGATTGCCGACACCGTCCGCGATGCCCACGCGCTGCTGACCACCGTGCTCGCGAAAGGCCAGCCGCCTCGGGTGCTCGTCGCCGGGTACAGCATGGGCGCCCAGGTGGGAATCCTGCTGGCGGCGCGTGAGCCCCGCATCACCCACCTGGTCACGATGGTTCCACCCCACATCGACCCGTCGATGGAGGAGGTTGCCCCCTCGCGCCACATGGCGAGCGTCCACCAGGAATGGCTCCTGCTGACGGCGAACAAGGATGACTTCGCGCCTGTCGCGGACAGCCGCGCCCTGTTCGATGCCGCTCCGTCTCGTCGCAAGACACACAAGACCTTCGACAGCGGGCATGTCCTCCCACGGGAGTATCTGGAGGAGGTGCGCCGCTGGCTCCATGCGGACCGCCGAGCGCCTGCCCGCAAGGGCCCATGAGGCGCCCTTACCGTGGACCGCCCAGGGTCCGGAGGAAGAACAGGCCCACATCGTCCCGGTAGTAGCGGCTGGCGGCACCCCGAGGGGAGTGCGGCTGGCCGGGCATGATGAGCAATTCGAAGCGCTTGCCCGCGCGGATGAGCGCGTCCGCCATCCGCATCGTCACGGAGAGCGTGGCATTCACGTCGCTCGTGCCGTGCATCAGCTTCAGGTGGCCCTTCAGCCTGTCTGCAAGCGCGAGGTTGTCGCCCGCCGCGTACCCCTGGGGATTGACGCTTGGGAGGTTGAGATAGGGCTCGTTGATGATGGCCTCTTCCTCCAGCGCTCCGGGGGCTCCGGCGTAGCCCGCCTTGAAGAAGTCCGGCGCCGTCAGCATGCCGCGCAGCGTGAAATAGCCGCCCCACGAACCGCCGTGGATGCCGACCCGCTCCAGGTCCATCCAGGGGCGCGTGGACGCGGCCTGCTTCAGCCCCGCGACGTAGTCGGGAATCTCCGTCTGGCCCACGCGGCCGTAGTTCGCGTCCTGGAAGGACTTGCTCCGTCCGGGGCCACCCCGGGGGTCCAGCAACACCACGATGAAGCCCAACTGCGCCAGGCCGCTGGCGGTCAGCGAATCCGAAGTTCCCAGGAAGGTCCAGGGGACAACGGTGGTGAACGGACCCGCGTAGATGGCGGCGAGCACGGGGTAGCGCTTCGAGGCGTCGAAGTCGCGTGGCTTGTAGAGCACGCCGTGCAGGGGCGTGACGCCGTCGGCCGCCTTGACGAGCAGCGCCTCCGGCCGCGTGTCGCCGAGCGACTCGAACTCACTCGCGTCCGACGTGGTGAGCCGCACGCGCTTGCCGCCCTCCACAGATACCAGCTCCCTCAGCCGGGGCTGTGTCCGCGAGGACCATGTGTCCACGTAGTACTGGCCCGAGGGGGACGGCGTGATGCGGTGCATCCCCGAGCCCTGGGACAGCCGCTTCAACGCGCCTCCCTTCAGGCTTCCCCGGTAGAAGAGGTGCTCGTATGGCGCGCCGCTGCCGGCGGAGGCCAGCACGTAGAGGGCATCTCCCGTGGGGGCGACTCCCACCACTTCGTGCACGGGAAAGGCGCCTCGCGTGAGCTGCCGCACGCGCTTCCCCGAGCGGTCATACGCATACACGTGACGCCAGCCATCACGCTCGGACATCCAGAGGTAGCCGCGTCCTCCTGGCAGCGCCGTCACCTGTTTCGCCCAGCCACCCACCGCGAAGTCCAGGCCGGTGACGAAGGTCTCCGGGCGCTCCTCGCGCAGCACGTGCCGACGCTGGCCCGACGCGGGTTCCACGACGGTCAGGTCCAGTCGCTTGGCGTCACGCGAGAGGTGCAGACACAGCGCCTCAGTGCCCTCGGGATTCCAGCCGGCGAACCAGTCATACGTCTCGCCCTCGACGGGCGGAATGCGCGTCACGCGGCCCGTCGCCACTTCCACGACATGGAGCTCCGCGCGCGGCAGTGGCGTCCCTGACTTCGTGTAGGGCACCGTCGTCACCTTCTCCAGCGCGGAGGAGTAGTCCACGACGGGCACCTGGTGAACGGCGCGGAGGTCATCCCGCCACACCACCAGGAAGCGGCCATCCGGTGACCAGGGACGCTCCGGAATTCGCCAGTCGAGGTTCGCTTCTCCCGTGCGCTCGACCACGGTGGCTCCTTCCGCGTTCAGCACCGCGAAGCCGCCCTGGCGTTGCACGGCGAGCGCGCCGCCTTTCGGCGCGAGGAAGTGCTGGGGCGACAGCGTCAGCGCCGCCCGGTCCTCCGGCGACAGCAAGGTGACGTGGCCACCTGACAGGCCCAGGCCAAAGGTCTTCCCCTCCAGGCGGAACACGATGCCCTGCTCATCCGGCGCGAGCGCGACGTCGAAGAAGCGGGGCGCGGTGATGGGCTTGCCCAGCAGCGTCGAGAGCTGCTGCCTCAGTTGCTCACCGGACAGGAGGGGCTTCAGCTCCCCCGTCTTCGCGTGCGCCAGCACCCACGTCCCGCCGTCCTTGCCCTCACGAGACCAGAAGACCAACCGGTCGCCCTCACGCAGCCACCTGGGGGGAACCAGGCTGTCCCGCAGGAGTTCCGCCCGGCGGACGAACCGGTCCGCCAGGTCCAGCTTCGCCTGGGTCTGCGCATCCGGCGTGGCTCCGGAGGGGGCGAGGGGGAGGGGAGCGTCATCCAGTGCCAGGACGGGGGCTCCCGTCAGCGCTGTGAGCATCAGGCCGAGGGGAACGAAGGGGAATCGCATGCGCCGATGGTAGGAAGCCGCATTCTTCACGACCAATATATCTTTTGATGCGCATTGAGATGGATATCGTCTCGATATGGAATTCCGTCAGCTCCAGCTCTTCGTCGCCGTAGCGGAGGAGCTGCACTTCGGACGCGCCGCCGCGCGCATCGGCATGGCCCAGCCGCCGTTCAGCCAGCAGATTCGCCGGCTGGAGTCCGAGCTGGGAGTCGAACTGCTCACGCGCACGAGCCGCCGGGTGGCCCTCACCGCCGCCGGGAGCCGCTTGCTGGAGGATGCGCGCGCGTTGCTGGCCCGGCGCGCGGATGTCATCCATTCGGTGCAGCAGGCAGCGAGTGGAGAGACGGGCACGTTGCGTGTCGGCTTCGCCGCGTCGTCTGCCTTCGGCGTGCTGCCGGACATCGTGCTGCGCTTCCGCACGCGGTTTCCGAAGGTGAAGCTGGAGTTGGACGACAGCGAGACGCTGGATGTCGGCGCCGCGCTCGCCTCGGGTGAGCTGGACATCGCCATCATCCGGGCGCCCTTCCGTCACGAAGGACTCACCGTCGAGCGGCTGCTCCGGGAGCGCTTCGTGCTCGCCCTGCCAGCTCGACACCCGCGAGCCCGTCAACAGGTCGTCGCGCTGTCCTCATTGGCGAACGAGCCTTTCGTGCTCTTTCCGCGTCACTCCGCGCCGGGCCTGCACGACCTGGTGACGAGCATGTGCCTGGGCGCGGGTTTCTCTCCGAACATCCTCCAGGAAGCGAGTTCGTGGCCGTCCGTCGTTGGCATGGTGGAAGCGGGCCTGGGGCTGACCATCGCTCCCGCGTCCTCCCAGGCGCTGTGTCCCAAAGGGGTGGTGTTCCGCCCCCTGAGCGGCGCTCCCGGTTACGCGGAGCTGGTGGTGGCCTTTCCTGGCACGCGGCCCGCGCCCGCGGCGCAGCACTTCCGCGTCCTCGCGCATGAAGCCGTCTCCCGCTCTGGCAGGAGTGCTTCTGACTGAGCGGCACTCGCGCCACGAGGCCGTGGCACGATGTGCACGTCATGCGCGGAGGGCACGACTTACATCCGTTCGCCAGGCAATTGGCTGGCCTGCTTCACCCAGGCGGCGAACTGGGCCTCGTCGAGCGGCTCGTCCTCGCGGATATCGAGGTAGCGCGTGTCCTGGCTCTTGGAAGCACCGGGTGGGATGGGGCGCAGCGAGGTGCCGCGGAAGAAGGCCACCTTGATGTACTTCGTGAAGCAGTGGATGCTGAGGAACCATCCCTGGCCCTCGACGCCGTACATCGGCGAGTTCCATTTGACCGCCTTGCTCACGCCCGGGATGGTGCGCTCGATGAGCGCGTCGAGGCGGTGCCCGACGTCGCGTTTCCAGCCCGGCATGGCCTCGATGTAGGCCCGGATGGGGGCGTCGCCGTAGCCCTTCGCAATCTGCGGATTGCCGCCAGAGAGGAGGACCGGCTTGGTGGCCGCAGCGGGGCGCTTGCGTCTGGCCGCGGTGGCCTTGGGCGTTGCCGCCGATTTCTTCGCCGTGGCCTTCTTGGGCTTGGGGGCCGCTGACTTGGCGGCTGCCTTGCTCGGTGTGGCCGCCTTCGCCGTGCTCGGCTTGGCGGTGGTCTTCTTCGCGACCTTGGGCGACTTGACGGCCATGGTGTTCACTCCAGAAGGGCGGTGATTGGGACCGCCGGGGGCGGGGCGTCTCAACGTCTTATCGAGGACGAGTTGAGCGACCCGCGCCGCGGAGGTCAACCTTCACTTCGAGCGCTTCGTGGGCTTCTTTCCGCTCGACGTATTGAGCGCGACGGCCGCGCGGATGAGCGCCTTGAATGCCTTCGCGTCCAGCACCTCACCTTCGTGAATGTCGATGGCACGCCTGACGTTCCCGTCGAGGCTCGAGTTGAAGAGTCCGGCGGGATCTTCCAACGAAGCGCCCTTGAAGAAGGTCAGCTTCACGGCCTTCTTGTACGCCTCACCCGTACAGATGCCCCCGCCGTGGGACCAGACCGGCGTTCCCCGCCACTTCCACTCCTCCACGACCTCCGGGACGGCCTCCTTGATGAGGGCACGCACCCGCGCGAGCGTATCGCCTCGCCAGTCACCCAGTTCGGCAATCCTTTCGTTGATGAGTTCCGATGCCGACTCGCCATCTGTCTTGGCTTGACTCTTCATCTGCCTGCCTTCCCGTGGAGAGGCCGTGTCGCCCACGTTTCCTGCGTCCGATAGCACCCTGGTGGGGTGTAGGAAACAAGGGGGCATCCGGTGTCGGCCTCCGCACTCCTGGTGCAGTCGCGGCTGACCGCCAGTTTCAGTTGGCGCGTCGCGCCCCTTGGCGGTGGACGGCAGCACGAACGGGTACAGCCCGCTGAACAGGAGCCGCCCGCCGATGCCAAGAAGCGGCGAAGGTGGGTCCACGAGGTTCTCGAGGCGCAGGACGGACTCCCACTGCGGCTCCCGGTTCCCCGACACGTCCTCTCGCCGCCAGAGGGAATAAGTGCTCTGGACGCCGACGAACAAGGCTCCGTCTCACGCGCGGTCGCTCAGGCTGGGGTTCGTGAAGGCCGCATGTTCCCGAAGGCTCGCCGGTCGTGAACGGGCGTCATTCGTCCTCATTGCTGGCCCGGCCCCCGCCGCAAGTGCGGGTGAGACGGGCGTTCATGGGGACGCCAGGGTGTGGCCAATGTTGCGGTCCACCACGGTGAAGCCGACGGACTGATAGAGGGCGGGGGAGGCCGGGTTGTCCGCGAAGGCGTACACGATGGCCCGCCTGGCGCCCAGCATGTGCATGCGCCGGAGCCCTTCGTGTAGGAGCGCGCGCACCAGCCCGCGTCGCCTGTGCTCTGGGGCGCACGCCACCGGTTCGAATTCGCCCACCGCGTTCGCCTCGTCGAGCCAGCCCAGCGCGCAGGCCGCGAGGCTTCCGTCGGGCGCCTCGGCGACGAGGTCCAACGCAGGCTGGTAGCCCGGTGCCTCCATGAGCCGCGCGTACACCTCCGTTGTCACCCGCTCGGAGCCGAAGCCGCGCCGGTGTACGAGGGCTCGCGCGGCTGCCTCCTCGGGGCCCCGCACCGCGCGCACCCGGTAGCCCGCGGGCAGCGAAGGCGGCGGAGACGGCACCGCGTGTAGCGGCAGTGCGAGGTGCAGGTAGCACCCGCCCGTGGTGCGCCGCCAACCGCGCCGCTGCAGCGCCGCGAGCAGCGGACCGTTGCTCTCCAGTGCCCACACGGTGGCCGGCTGCGGGGTGCGCTCGTGGCGTGCGCGAACCCAGGGAAGCACATCCTCCGCGAAGGCGTCAGCGTGCACGAGCGGGTGGACGAGCAGGTCCACATCGCCGTTGCCGTAGGCCCACGCAAAGCCAGCGAGTTGGCCCGGCGCGTGTTCCCACAGGGTGATGTCCTCCCGCGGCCGTACCTGTGCATTGCGCAGCAGGCGCCAGGTCAGGTCTCCCACCGCGCATTCCACGTGGGGACCTCGCTCCGCCCAGGCCTGTGCCACGAGGCGAGCCATGGTGTTGAGGTCGGCCACATCGCGATAGGGGCGGAGGCAGAACATCTCTACTCAATACACCAGACAGGGCGTGATTCGCACTCGTGGATGGGTTGAGCCAATGGTGCGCATTGCCCTTGGCGCACCTGTGACGGCGACCGCACGTCGCGCCACCGTACGTCGAGCCCGTGCGTCCGTTCGGAGAAGGGCGGTAGGGAGAGGTTCCGCTCCTGGGGATGGAGACGCAGGTCGTAGTGCCCGGCATTCCCCCCACCGCCGCGGAGCACGGGGATGGCGTGCTGGTCCGAATCGATTGAGCCCCCCGAGCACCGGATCGCTTTCCGTGTGTCTTGAGCCTGCGCGCCGATGACATTCCTGGCGGGTCTGGTAGCCCACCTCGCGAGCGCACATGACGCCGAATCCATTCCTTCACTTCGTGGCGGACGCATGGACGCCGAATCGCGTGCCGCGTTACAACACCGCGATGAACGACCCCTTGCTGATCACGACCGTGCAGGGCTATGTCGCCGCAATCGACCGCGCCAGCGGCCGAGTTATGTGGCGGCACGATCTTCACGATGCGAGAGCGGACTCCAAGCTGCGCGGCGTGCGAACGACCGTGACGCTTGCCGTTGAGCCGCCCTTCGTCGCGATGCTTTCGGTGACCTGGGAGGAAATGAGCACGCACACGGGTGCGGTTGCCTCGTGGTGCGTGCGCGTCGTGTGCTGTGACTACGCCAGCGGCCGTGTGCTTTGGACGGTCTCCGAAGACGTGAAGGGATGGGGGCGGAAGCCAAGCATCGGCGCCATGGACCCTTGCTTGCGAATCCAACAAGGCCAGGTGTTGATGGGCCTTTCGACGGTGACCGCGTTCGACGCGGCGAGCGGACGGCAATTGTGGAGGACCTCGGTGGCGCCCGAGCCCGAGTCCACTCAGCCTACGGACGGCGGCTTCTTCAGCTCGCTCATGGGCTCCGCCGGCGCCGTGCGCGCAGAGTATTGGAACTGCAAAATCGCCCGCCAGCGAGACTGATGAGCGCGGGTCCGCGAAACACGCGACGGCCCCTCCGTAGTGACTGCAGTCACCGCCGGCTTCTCCCATCAACTCGAGGCAACTGCTGAACCTGGCTCCGGCGCCGCAGTCCTCCGGTTCCGGCGTCCCAAGCGCCAATGACAAGCTGCCGGCAGGGGACAACCGGTCGGCGGCGTAGCTCGTCGACGACACCCCCGGCTGAAGAAGCTGGGACGCCAGAAGGACATCAGGTCCGAGCAGGCGTGCAAGCAGACGGGCATCGACCCCAAGCTCGACCTGAAGGACGCGAAGCAGGTCCCCGACGCCGTCTTCCGGCTGGCCAAGGCGCTGGAGTTCATCGACAGCGCCTTGGCCGCCAATGGCGGGGACCGGTCGAACAAAGTCCTGAACGGCCAGGGAGACGGCAACATCGAGGGCATCACCCAGGGGGAGATGTGCGGCCCGGCACGGAGGCCGTTCGCCGAGAAGGGGGAATTCTTCCTGGGCGCTCACCCACTGCCGACCACGAATGACACCCACGTCAAGGCGGACGGGAGCAACAAGGACAACTTCCAGTGGTTCGCGGGCGAGGCGGGCAAGCACCTGTGGTTCCTTCCAGGCGTCAGCAACGTCCTGACAGGGATTGGCAACTCGGAGGGCGGCTTCAAAAGCGTCCTCGAGGGCGCCGCGGAGGGCGTCATCGGGGGCCCTCACGACGGGCCGGGCCAATCCGGCCTCCCTCCTCTTTGACGGCGCCATGGGCGCGCTGGGCAGCACCGAGGCTGCTCCGCAGCCGATGAATGACATCGCCAACCAATTGACCCCCACCGCCGCCACTGATAGGAGGTCGTTTTGTTGAGAATGAGTATCAATATCGACATCATCCTCGCGCCATTGAGCCCTGCCTGTACACCGTGAACATGCCCACACTTCGTCGCTGGCGGGGCGCCCCCGCGCCATCCTCTCTGGTCTCCACGCTCGCGCTCCTGTCCCTGCTGTCGAGTGGGGTCGCGCGAGCCCAGGATGCGAGCGAGACCCCGGCGTCGGCGACATCCGCTTCCCCCGCTGGCGCGACGCCGCACCTGCAGGCGCCGGAGGGTGAGGGCGGGCCTGCGCCATCCGGCGGGGTCGTCCCTCCGGTGCTGCTGGCCCAGCCAGAGGCTGTCTATCCGCCCGAGGCGCTCGCCGCGGGGCTTGAAGGCGCGGTGAAGCTCCTCCTGACGCTTGATGCGGAGGGCCGGGTCTCGCGCGCGGAGGTGGTCGAGGGACTTGGGCACGGACTCGACGAGGCGGCCGTGAGCGCGCTCGAGAACGCGCGCTTCTCCCCGGCGATGCAGGACGGCAACCCCGTCCCCTGTCAGTTCGAGTTCATCCACCACTTCGTCCTCGCCCGTCCTCCCGAGGCCGCGCCGCCAGGCGCCGAGGAGGTCGCCCAAGTCGCGCCCGACGCGCCCGCGGAAGAGGCGACCGCGCAGCCCTCCGAGGAGCCAGCGCCTCCCGCTGCCCCTGGCTTCACCTCGGTCGTCCGCGCCAGGTCGACCGAAGCCCGCGCCCTGGTGCGCGGCTCGGAGGCGGTGGACGTCGTCGAATTGGAGAAGGCCCATGAGCGCGCCGAGGACCTCGCGGAGGTGCTGACGCGCGCATCTGCCGTGCAGGTCCAGCGGACGGGCGGAATGGGGAGCCGGACCCAGCTCTCGCTCGGGGGGCTCTCCGGTGACCAGGTGCGAGTCCTCCTCGACGGCGTCCCCATCGAGTACTCGCCCTATGTCTATGGACTGGGAAGTGTTCCGGTCTCGCTCATCCGGCAGCTCGAGGTCTTCAACGGCGTCGTCCCGGTTCGCCTCGCGACGGACGCGCTGGGCGGTGCCATCCACCTGCGGTCCGATCTCGCGAAGCCCGAAACCGGTGCCTCCCTGTCGCTCCAGGGCGGGTCCTTCGGCAGCTACCGAGGGACTGGCAGGCTCACGTGGCGGGCCCACGAGCACGTCTTCGTGCGGGCCGCGGGGTTCCACGACCGCGCGCAGAACGACTACGTCATCACCGTCCCCGTGGATGACCTGGCGACGGGGCGCGTCTCACCGCGTGCCCTGCGCCGCAACCACGACGCCTACCGGGGCACCGGAGGCGATATCGAGGTGGGGTTCGAGTCACTGCCGGGCATCGACCGGCTCGTGCTCAATGGATACCTCGGCCGCTACGACAAGGAGGTCCCGCACGATCAGTTCATGATCCAGCCCTATGGCGCGGTCACCTCCGCGCAGGAGAGTTGGGGCCTCGGGCTTCGCTACGAGGTGTCGCCCCATGAGCGGCTGAAGGTGCTCGCCATCGCCGGGTACAACCAGCGTGTGGGCGAACTCCTCGACGCCTCCGACTGTCTTTACGACTGGTACGGCGCCTGCCGTGCGACGCGGGCGAGGGCCGGGGAGACTGGCTCGACGCCCCTGGAGAACACCCAGACGCGCCAGACGTTGTTCGGGCGCGTGCGGCTCCTCGGGACGCTGCTCGACCCCGAGGACCTCGAGGTCTCGCTCGGCGTCGACGACAGCGACCGAAGCGGCGAGAACGCCTATCTCACTCGTCTGCAGCAGGAAGACCCCCTCCGGGTGCCGCTCGCGCTCACGTCCGCCTTCGGCGGTCTCTCCCATCGTCAGCTTCTCTGGGACGGCCGGTTGGAGAACACCGTGTTCGTGAAGGGCTACTTGCAGCGCTTCGCCTCGGGAACGAGGCAGGAGGCCGCGGAGCGCCGGTGGGCCGGAGGCTTCGGTGACACCTTGCGCTTCAGTCTGAGGCGGGGGCTGCTCCTGAAGGCGTCCTATGAGCGGACCACGCGGATGCCGAGGGTGGACGAGATCTTCGGTGATGGGGGACTGCTCGTGGAGAACTCGGCGCTCGTCCCCGAGTCGAGTCACAACGCCAACCTGGGCGTGGAGCTCCTCCCCATCGTCACGTCCGTTGGCCGCTTCGGTGCCAACGCGGTCGCGGGCGTCCGGGACGTCGAGAACCTCATCCAGCTCTTCCCCGGCGACGCCACGCAGGCCTACGAGAACGTGGACCACGCTCGCTCCTTCTCTGCGCACGCGGGCGTGGACTGGGACTCACCCGGCGACTGGGTGGGGCTCACCGGCACCGTCACCTGGCTCGACTTCCGCAACCTCGCGCGGGAAGGCCAGTTCGCCCGCTTCCACGGGGACCGCATGCCCAACATTCCCTGGCTCCAGGCCTCGGCGACCGCGCGGTTCCAGAAGCGTCAGCTCTTGAGCGCCCAGGACGCGCTTGGCCTGGAGTGGACGACCCGTTTCGTCGAGTCGTTCTTCCGCTCCTGGGAGAGCGCCGGGCGGGGCGGCGACAAGGCGCGGGTGCCCACCCAGGTGCTGCACTTCGCCGCGCTCACCTACCGCTCCCGGTTCGAGAGACGCGCCTTCTCCTTCTCCTTCAACCTCCAGAATCTCACCGACGCTCCCGCCTTCGACATCGTCGGTGTCCAGAAGCCGGGCCGCGCGTTCTCCGTGCGCGCCACGGTTGATCTCTGAGCGCCCGATGAGGCGCTTCGAGTCTCCTCGCAGGAACCCTTCGCAAAAAGGAAGCCCGATGAAGCTGAAAGCCTCACTCCTCGCCCTCGCCGTGTCCGCCACCGCCTGCTCGGATTCGGACGGCCCCCAGGTGGTCCCCGACGCTGGAACCGACGAGCCCCTCTACGCCGCCATCACCCAGGTCGCCATCGCTGGTGGAAACACCCAGAGCTACTTGGTGACGTTGGACGACATCGAGAAGGCGCAGACTGTCGGGATTGGCGACGCAATCGAGCTTCCCGCGGACGCGTACATCGCCGCCGGCCTTCCGGGCACCGGCAAGTTCATCGTCAGCAGCTCGAAGCTGCCGACGGTGACCCCCTACACCCTCAACGCGGATGGCTCGATCGAGGCCGGAGATCCGCTTTCGTTCACCAGCCAGGGTGTCGCCGCGACCGGTGGCTATCAGTCCCAGCACTACTTCGTCAGCGAGACGAAGGCCTATTACTTCGACCACGTGAACTACAAGCTGGTCATCTGGAATCCCCAGGACCTCGCCATCATCACGTCGAAGGACCTGACGTCCCAGCTCAAGGACGGCGACTTCTCGTTCCGCTATTCGCAGAGCCTGGCCATCACCGCTGGCGACGACGTCATCATCGCCGGTGGCTGGCACGCCGCGGACGTGAAGACGGTTCCGGCGAAGACGGCGCTGGTCATCGTGGACACGAAGACCGACGAGGTGACCGTCAAGGTCGACAATCGTTGCGGCTGGGCGCGCGACGGCGTCAAGCACACGGATGGGAAGATTTATTACGCCACCGAGTCCCTGGGCAGCGGAGCGCACTTCGTGTCTCCCGGGACCACCGGCGCGCCCTGCATGGTCCGCTTCGATCCCGCGACTGGCGAGTTCGATGCGTGGTCCACCACGCTCGACTCCTTCATCAACCCGGGGACGGAGGGTGACATCGCCGCCATGCTCCTGCCTGGCGCTCCCGGCAAGGGCTACCTGCGGGTGATGAACAAGGCCGCCGCGCAGTCCGCCTGGGACGCCGCGGTGGCCGCCGAGCGGACGTTCAACGGGCAGAGCGCCGCCGTGGGCGCCTGGTGGAGCCTGTGGGAGGTCACCCTCGGCGACGCGCCGACCGCGACGCCCGTCGTCCGGGACGACCTCGTGCCCACCAACGGCCGCACCATCCCGCAGAATCCGGGTGAGCTCCTGGTGCTGCCGGAGTTCATCAATGACAATGCCCAGACGCGCTTCCGCCTCATGAGCCCCGAGACGGGCCTCGGGGACGCGAAGACGGTCGTCGAGGGCCAGGTGCGCGGCCTCCTCCGGATTCGCTAGCCACCCGCCTGTCGTTCGGAGCCCCCGCTGTGCGTGGGCGGGGGCTCCAATTCATCCGTCATCACCGGGTCTCCCGCCATGAGTCTCTTCATCCCCCTCGCGATGGCGCGCTCCCTTGGGCTGCGCTTGCTGAACCCGCTGCTCGCCGCACGCTTCCACGGGCTCCTCGCGGCGGGACTGTTGACCGCCAGTTGCGCCTCGGGGCCGGTGTCCCGCGCCGCGCCGGTGGCTCGGGTGGACGGGGCTCCGGTGACGCTCCAGGACACCTTCCAGTTCGATCTCGACTCGACCCACACCGGACGGACCCACCGGTTGTACGTGGCGGTCCCCGAAGGCCCCGCGCCCGCCGCCGGCCATCCGGTCATCTACCTGCTGGATGGCGGTGCGCACTTTCCCACCCTGGAGCGCCTCACACGCGCCCTCCCCAGGCTCGCGCGGGGCTTCGGCGTCGCGGCGGCAACGCCGGTCATCGTCGGGCTGACCTACCCGGGTGACCCGGCCCACAGCGACCAGGCACGCGGTGAGGACTACACGCCGCCCGCCCCGAATCTCTCGAACACGGGGGACCGGTTCTCGAAGAAGCAGGGTGGGGCGGATCGCTTCCTGGACTTCCTGAAGAAGGAGCTGGAGCCCGCGCTTGCTTCGAGATTGCCGATTGACGGCTCACGCACCGCGCTGATGGGCCACTCCTATGGCGGCCTCCTGGTGCTGCATGCGTTCTTCACGAGGCCCTCGTCCTTCGACACCTTCATCGCGGGGAGCCCGTCCATCTGGTGGAACGACCGCTACGTGCTCACCGAGAAGAATGCCTTCCTGGAGCGGTTCGCGCGGACCCCGGTGAAGGCGCGCGTGCTGCTCACGGTAGGAGGGCTGGAGCAGAAGCCGCGAAAGAGTGAGGGGACGCGGGGCATGTTCGCCGCCGAGCGGCGGATGGTCGACAATGCCCGTGAGCTCGCCGTGGAGCTCGAGGCGATGGGTGGCGGCGATTTCGCGGTCCAGTACCTGGAGTTTCCCGGCGATGACCACTACAGCGCATGGCTCCCCATGCTGAGCCGTGGGCTGCTCTTCTTCTCTGCCCCCTCGCTGCTTCCGGGCGCCGACTGAGCCCGCGCGGGGGCACCATTCGCCGTGCCCACACGCAGGTGCGCCTCGCCGAATGACCGACGGAAGAAGCCCTCACTCAACGCGATGCGGAGGGCGGATTCATCCCATGCGCCTACGCGCTGTCAGGCACGTAGGACAGCGACCGCTTCGACTTCGAAGAGCATCCCATCCAGCGCCAGCCGAGGGACGGGAATCAGCGTACAGGTCGGCTTCATGCCGCCGTTCCAGGCCGCGTCCAGCTCGGGGCCGATGATCCGGAGCTTCTCCTCCGTGTGGTCCACCACGAGCATCGTGAGCTTGGCGACATCGCCGACGCCAGCTCCCACGGACTCCAGGGCCGTGCGGATGTTCTGGAACGCCTGTCGCACCTGGAGACGGAAGTCGGGCTGGAGGGCCCCGGTCTCACTCTCCCCACCTTGCCCCGCCAGGTAGATGAGCCGGGTGCCCGGCGCCACCTGCGCCACGTGCGAGAAGCCGTAGGGCGCCGGGTCGAACAGTCCCTTGGGATTCGTCAGGACCAGCGGCGACGTCTTCGAGGGGTCTGCGGTCTGTCCCATGATTCACCTGTATGGATTCTGGAGGCTACGTTCGGACCCGAATATGCGAGCGAGCAACCGTCGTTCATGGCGCATGGCGCATGTGTGGCCAGCTACTTCGCGCGGCGCGAGTTCCGGCCGCTCAAGAGCGAGAGCGTCGAGAGAAGGCCCAGCACCGTCAGTCCGCCCCCGGCCTGGGTGCAGCCCTTCTTGGTGTCGACCGGCTCAGGGAGCGGGTCCTCGTTCACGATACCTCCGTCCTTCTCGGTCCCCCCGTCCATCTCGGTCCCCCCATCCGAGCATCCGCGCATCTGGCTCATTCCCACGTTCGCGGCCCGTGCCGCGCAGCTCAACTCGAAGTCCACGCTCACGGGGGGAAGCGTGATGTTCGCGTGCTCCAGCGTCGCCTTGAGCGTGGCCCGGTGTCGTCCGGGCGGGAGGCTGTCGATGGGCGGCCGGTGGTAGGCGTCAGCGCAGCTCACGTAGTCGCAGAATGTATGGAGGAAGAGCAACTGCCGGTTGTATTCGTAGCGACGCGGCTCGAGGTTCTCCTCACCGGTGGAGGTCAGCCCGCTGTGCTTCGCATACGACCAGGGCTCGCCGTCCACCTCCACCGTCCAATGCACCCACGGGAGGAACGGCACCAACTCTGGTGACGGCGTAAAGCGCAGCGTGGTGAAGTTTCCTTCCACCTGCCTGTCGCCGCAGCTCGAATCCCCGTACACGTTGAAGATACCCTGGCTCGGCGTGTCAACCGTCAGGGTGCCGGTGGTCGTGGGTAGCGGGAGTGCGGGGCCGGCGGCGAAGGTCACGGACTCGGTCTGGGTTGGCTGGAACTGACAGACACCCTTTGCCTCGATGCGGTACGTGGTGCCTGGCACCAGCGGTGCGTCCGGGACCAGGACCTGCGTCTGATGCGCGCCCGGCGTGACGGTCGCGGGCACCTGCGTTCCATCCGGCAACAGCAGCCGAACGGTGGAGGAATCCACGCTCTCCAGCAGCGGCGGCACTGTTACCAGTCCGGGGACGTTCGCGGGCACCACACCGCCATCCTCCGGGAGGGGAAATCGCACCCCCACCATGCAGTTGGGGGCGGCACAGGCGTGCGCCGACGTGGGAATGAGCGTTCCCATTCCCAGGAGGAACATCCCCACCGTGCTCCATTTCCACGTGTGTTCGCGCATGCCTCATTAGACACCGGAACCTGGGGATTGGGATATCACCCAGATGCGTTAGCAAACGCGTCATTTCATGCATCGTCTTGCAGAGGGGGCCCGAAGAATGGTGGGGCCTCAATGTCGAGCATGCGCGCGATAGGGGGGGCATCTGGAAGCCGCTCCGGACTACCGGATCCGGTTGCGCGGCGGGGGCCAGACGCTGCGATGGACCCGCATCGATTCCGACTGGGACCGCGCGGTCTTCGTTCGGGGAACGGCCACCGCTCCCCAAGTCCTGCCGCCGCTGTCCGCCCCCGAGGTCCGCGCCGTGGCGGACTCACCCGGCTCCGAGGCGTGGTGGGAGGCGGCACCCGGTTTCCCCCATGGAGTGGGGCTTTGGTCAGCCTCCGCTGCCACCGCACGCGCTGGCCGCCATGACGCGGTTCCTGTTCGCGTGGAATAGGCACAGGCGCTTCAGGCCTCCGAGCGAAGCACGGTCATCGGGTCCACGCGCGAAGCACGACGGGCTGGCAGCCAGCTCGCGAGCAGCGCCACGCCGAGCAGGAGGAGCGCCACCACGAGGAAGACGAGCGGGTCCGTGGTGCTCACTCCGTACACGAGCCCCGCGAGCACCTGACTGAGCCCCAGGGCCCCCAGCACGCCGAGCACGATTCCCAGCCCCGCGAGCCGCGCCGCCTGCCGGAGCACCATCCCCAGCACGTCTTCCGTCGTCGCGCCCAGCGCGAAGCGGATACCGAATTCCCGCGTGCGCTGCGCCACCGCGTAGGACACGACGGCCGCGAGGCCCGCCACCGAGAGCATCAGCGCCATCGCACCGAAGGCGCCCAGCAGCAGGAGACTGAAGCGTCTGGGGGCGAGTGAGCCCGCGAGCAATCCCTCCACCGTGGACAGGCGCGAGGGCAGCTCGGGGGCAAGCTCTCGCAGCACCGGCAGCGCCGCGGTGACCAGGGCCGCGGAGCCCATTGGCCCGTGCACGGCGAGGTGGAAGCGGGAGGAGGCCCGCAGACGCTGCCGGGAGCCGCCATAGAACATGGGCCTGGGCGCGTCATCCAGCCCTTGCTCCCGCACGTCCCCCACCACGCCGACAATGGTGAAGGGACGCAGGTTTCCGTCCATGTTGCCGAACTGAATGAGCTTGCCCAGCGGGTCCTCGTGGGGCCAGCGGGCCTTCGCGAGCGACTCGCTGATGACGGCCACGTGCGGCGCGTCGAAGGTGTCGCGCGCATCGAACAGACGCCCGCGCACGAGCGGGATGCCGAGCGCGGCGAAGTAGCCCTCGCTCGCCACGCGGAACTCGGCGGTGCCGGTGCGCTCGGGCTCGCGCGCCAGCCGCCCGAAGTCCTCGAAGTCCCCCACCTCGTCGGGGCGGTTGAGCACGATGAAGGTGCCATCCCCCGCTGGGCTTCCCTCGAGCGGGAAGTTGCTCACGGCGCCCACCGCGCGCACGCCGGGCAGCGCCGCCAGTCGTGAGAGGAGGTGCTCCTGCAACTGCACGTTTTGCCGCCCCTGCGCCTCGTCCTTGGCCGGAGGGAGCACGAGGCTGAGCACCGCGACGTCCTCGGTGCGATACCCCGGGTCCAGCGAGAGCAGCCCCATCAGGCTCCGCCCGAGCAGCGCCGCGCCCACCAGGAGGACCAATGCGAGCGCGAGCTGCCCCACGACGAGGGCTCGGCGCGTGCGCTCGGCGCTCCCTCCTCCGCTGTGCGTGCGCCCGGCGCCCGCCAGCGCGGCCCCCGGGGGCTGCCGCGCCGCGCGCAGCGCCGTCAGCAACCCCAGCCCCAGTGCGAGCAGCAGCGAGAGCCCGAGGGAGAAGAGGAGCACCGTGGCGTTCACCCCCACCTCGTCGACCCGTGGCAGGTGGCCCGGCTCGGCCGCGAGCAGCGCGCGCACGCCCCAGGCGGAAAGCACGGCCCCCAGTGCGCCTCCCGCCAGTGACAGCAGGAGCGACTCCATGAGGAACCGCCGGGTCAACGCTCCGGGCCCCGCGCCCAGGGCCACGTGAATGGCGAGCTCCCGGGCACGGGTGGCCGCGCGGGCGAGCAGCAGGTTCGTGACGTTGGCGCCCGCCACCAGCAGCAGGAAGGCCGCGGCGCCCGCAAGCAGGTAGAGCGTGGACCGCACGCGTCCCACCAGGCTCTCTTGCAAGGGCTCCACGGCGATGTCATGCATCCGCGTGTCCTGGCCGTACTGGGCTTCGAGCTCGCGGGCGATGTGGGTGAGCTCCACTCGCGCGGCCTGGAGGTCGACGCCGTCCGCCAGCCTTCCCACCACCCGCCAGTTGTGTGCGGTGCGGCTGGGCAGGGGAGGCACCTGCTCTCGCGGAGCCCACAGCTGCGTGCCCACCGGGTAGTCGAAGGACTCGGGCATCACGCCCACCACGGTGTACGCGCGCCCCTCGAAGGTGAGGGTGTCCGGCAGGGGCAGCGGCCGTGCGCCCAGGTAGCGCTTCCAGAAGGCGTGGCTCACCATCACCACGGGAGCACCTCCCGCCTGCTGCTCCTCCTCCGCGAAGAGGCGTCCCTGGACAGGCCGCACCGCGAAGGCGGGGAAGAAGTCGCGTGAGGCGAGCGCCAGCGTGGCGAAGGCCGGCTCGTCGGCGCCCGTGACGGCGACGCTCGCCGCTCCCGACACCTGGGCCAGCGCGGAGACGGTGCGAGCGCGCGTCCGCACATCCTCGAAGTTGGGGTCCGAGAACCGCATCGGATGGCCGTCCGCCGCGCGCTGGGAGAGCTCCACGAGGCGCTCGGGGCGCGGATAGGGCAGGGGACGCAGCAGAACGCCTTCCACCACGCTGAAGAGCGCGGTGCTCGCTCCGATGCCCACCGCCAGCATCAGGACACACCCCAGCGTGAAGCCGGGGCTGCGGCCCAGCGAGCGCAGGCTTTGACGCAGTCCACCCAGAACGGAACCCATCGCGGCGTCTCCTGAAGCCGGTCGGCGGCTTCAGGAGCGGCTACGTTCGGGCCGGCGGACGATTGCGTGTCCCCTGCTCAGCCACCAGGCCCCTGGTCGTCACGAACAGGGGCATCCAGCGCGGGTTGGCGTCTCCGGCCTGAACGGGCCCGGGCGAGCGTCATTCTCCCGCCCTGGGCCACGCCGCGCTCAGGGCGCCACGTATACGCGCGCCACCACCTCGGTCGTGTTGCCCGCGGCGTCCGTGGCCCGGACGTGGACGAGCGACCAGTCGCGGTGCACCAGGTCCACCGTGTGCCGCAGCACGTTGCTGCCCGCGGGCACGTCCTCCGTCACGAACCCCTGGGTCACCACCGTAGCGGGGCTGGCGTCCTGCTGCTGGATGACCATCGTGACGACCGGGTCGGGGTTGGTCTCCTGCTCGGTGGGCGACAGGATGACGAGCACCGGCGGCGTGAAGTCCGCGGACACCGTCTGCTCGCGCCACGTCACGTGCCCCAGCGCGTCCACGACGCTCAGCCGGACCACGTGTGTCCCCTCCGTGAGGTGAAGCTGGGTGGAGACGTAGCCGCCGCCCGCGTCGGGCATGACGGGGATGGGCGCGCCGCCATCCACGGTGAAGTACGCGGAGACGATGCCCGTGCTGCTGCCACCCGCGGTGGCCCAGCCGCACGCCTTGAGAGAGGTCCCGTTCGTGTAGCGGGGCAGACCGCACATCGTGAGCTCCGACGCCCAGCCGAGCACCACCTGGGCGCTGTCGGTGGCGGTCGCGGTGCCGTCATGGGTGGTCAGCGACACGGTGACGGTGCCGGCCCCGTCACACTGGATGCTCGAGACCGGGGCTGAAGGCGACCCGAAGGTGCAGTGCACGCCCGGGGGCGCCACATAGCTCCAGGCATAGGTGAGCGGGTCACCATCCGGGTCCGAGGCCGAGCCCCGCAGCGTCAACTGCTGGGAGGCCATGCCCTCCAGGTCGGGCCCGGCATCCACGATGGGCGGGGCATTGGGCTTCGTCCAGGTCACCTGCACCTGGTCGGTCACCGAGCCGATGCTCGCGGTCACCACATCCTCGCCGGGTGCGGTGCCCTCGAAGCAGAACTCGGCCTGCCCGTCGGCGGTGGTGTTCACGGAGGCCACGGCGGAGTTCACTCCGGACGCAGCGAAGTCCACTCGCACGCCCGCGAGCGGCCGGTCCGCGGCGTCCCGGACCGTGGCCGTCACGCAGTAGAGGTCCCCGACGACGGCGATCCCCTCTCTGGGCGACAGCGTGAGCTTGCTCACCTCCGCCACGGGCGCCAGGGCCATTCCTCCCGGGTAGCCATAGGAGTCGTAGGCATCGAACCCATAGAGCATGACGCCGAAGGGCTGCGGCGCGGACAGGTGGTGCGCCCCCAGCGCGACGGGGAGCTGGGCCCCCGAGAAGCCGCTGGCCCCGATGGCCTGGAACTGGCTCGCCGGGATGAGCGCTCCGTCCAGCATCACCTCGGCCACGACGCCGTTGGGAACCACGATGTTGGCGAAGTTGCTGCGGAACCCCGAGCTCGGCGTGGTGACGGTGTACTGGGCGGCGAACTGCTCGAAGGGCGGCACCAACATCATGAACGGGTCGGACGGGATGCCATCGAAGCCCGAGCCATTGGAGTACTGCGTCACGAGGATGGGCTCGTTGGCGGTGATGCTCGCCGAGCCCTGGATGTTCGTCTGGAACACCTGGCCGCGCTGGAGCTGCGCCACCACCGCGCCGTTGAGGCTCACCTGCGTGCCGTCCCTGGCGGCCGCGAAGCGGAAGGTGTCCCCGCCGAGGCGTGTGGCCAGCGGCACGGTCACGAAGCGCCGCCCCCACGTCGAGGTCGGGGGGAGCTGCTCCACCAGGTAGTCACAGGCGATGGTGGTGCCATCCGGGATGTTGGCGCACTGATGCCCGCCGAAGACCGCCACCGGGCGCGTGGCGTGAACGAGCGTTCCGGAGACGTCCGAGGGCGCGGCCGCCGTGCTGCGAAGCTGGTACGCCTGCCCCTTGTTCAGCGCCACCTGGAAGGGCACTCCCGCGGCGTGGTTGCCCACCCCACTCGCGGGAGTGATGGTCACCTCTGTCGCGTCCTCCGTGGCCACGACAGAGAACTGCGAGCCGTTGAGGACGTTGACGTTCGGATAGGCCTGCACCACGTAGTCCGTGCCCAGGCTCGCGGTGGGCAGGCCCAGGAACGCATCCGTCGTTTGCAGGAGCCGGTTGAGCCCATACACGGAGATGTCCGCGCCCGCGGTGACGTGGATGCCCTTGGGCTCCACGCCATCCACGGCCACCTGTGCCACCGAGGAGGGCAGCGCCACCGCCGTCACCTGCCCCGGCGTCACCGAGAAGTCGAAGGACAGCCCCTGGCCCGGAACGCGAACCTGCCCCGTCGTCGCCGTGTCACCGGCGATGAACAACGTGAGCACCGCAGTGGCCTGGTAGTTCCCCGGGAAGGCCAGCCAGAACTCGCGGCCCCGACTGGTCGCCTTGCTCAGTTCGTGCACGCGGGCATCGTCCTTGCTCGCGAGCCCTTCTGGAGCCTGTTCCCGAGAGGACTCCTCCACACACCCCATCATCAAACCGCTGACCGCAGCCACCAGGGCCAGACCGGCCTTCATCCGCATGAGCACACAACCCCCTCTGTTCTTCTTGATGAAACGGCTGTTCATTTCTGTTCAGGTATGTCGAAAGACAAAACCTGGGACAGGCACAGCGAGCCTATTCCTGCCGCGTCAAGACACGCGACGCGGCGAAACAGGGAGCGGGCCCTTTCCAACGTTCAGCTCAGCCCTGACTTTGTAAGGGATGATTAGAACTGCGGCACTCCGCCCGCGGACCACACGGACACGATCTGATTGGGAAGAGCCCACATGCTACCGAGGTCGAGTTCGTCGTCCCCGGCATAGCCCTTCTCCAAGGCGGTCAAGAGGCTCGTGAATCCGGCGGTGAGCTGCTGCTGCGCGGCCGCGAGCCCACTGCCCCCAGTGGCGGGATAGGTCTCCAGCGGGCCGCCGAACTTCAGCATTGCCTGCACCATCCGGAATCGCGCGAAATGGCTGAACTGATCCTCCAGGTCGTTGGCATCCTCGGGGCGGAGCTCTGCGTCGATGATGGGGCCCAGGTTGCCCTCGCCCTGCCCGACGATGGCCTGGAGCACCTCATTCGCCTGTTTCAGCGCGGTGCGGCTGTCACCGCCGATGGTGCTGCTGAACCTGGTGTAGTCGTCTCTTATGTATTGCGGGTTGGCGAATTCGCTCTTCTGCCGGTGGTCCGCGTCGGGCTGGTAGAGGTCGTTCCAGCGCTGATGGATGCCCTGCTCGATGGCCTTGTAGAACTGACCGATGGAATCGTAGACATCTTGCGGCCCGTTCGGCGCGCCATCGGACTTTGGCTCGGGGGTCTCGATGGCGGCCAGGAGGGACATCTGCTCAGGGTTCACCGGCCCGAGCTTCACGGGCTTGTTGACCGCGATCCAGGACGGGAACCGGTCATACCGCGGCGCCCAGTCGCCCGTGAACTTCGGCGAGTATCCCTTGGGCGCGAACAGCGCATTGAAGAGGTTGCTGGCCAGCTCGAGGTGCAGCATCTCCTGCACGACGACCGAGTAGATGTTGTTGAAGGCGAGCTGCTCCCGGCTTCGATTGGGGTTCTTCTTTCCGCGAACGGTCACCTGCTTGGGTGGGGTATCAGCGTCCGTGCCGGGAACCTGCAAGGAATAGGCGGCCGTCAGATAGAGGGGGATGGTCCACAGCTCCAGGTAGACGGCTTTCTGGAGATGATCGAGGAGGGCTGCGTCGGTCCAGGTCTTGTTTTGCACAGGGAGCTCTGAGGTTGATATGAGGTGCCGTGGATGGATGCGCAGGCGACGAGAGCAATGTTCGCGCCAGGGCCTGCGGAGGAACGGCTCCAGTCATTTCAACTCTTTGCGGTGAAGCCAGTCTCCGAGTGTCAGGGGAATCCCGTGTCACTGACACGTCAGTGACGGAGGCTGACGTGTCCGACCACTTTGCGCTGGGCGTGGAGCTCGTACTCGCCCGCCGCGCTCACTCGCCTTGGCGCGCTCAGGACGCAGCGACCGGATTTTGGGTAGGCACAGGTTCAGCGAGCTGCCGGATTGTCGGGCTGCAATTCCAAATACAATCGCTCGATGGTCGCCTTGGCACAGTGTACGAACGCGTCGACTTCCGGGCCTCTCCTGGCCAGGTCGTCCTGCGTCTCTCCAAGGTAAGACGTCCGCGCACTGCGCACGACACCCTGATGTTCATTCGGCAGGCGTTCAATGACCCACTGGGCCGCAACGTCCTTGGGGGCGATTCCCCCCGTCGACAGGCTGAACCAGATGCGAGCCAGCGCAAGCACCACGGTCCTTTCGTCCCCGCGCCAGTCCGCAGGTTCGTTCCATTGGAGAACGGTGTCGTAGAACGCTCTCGCCAGATCGGTTCGGGGCACGGGGTCGAAAATGTCGGTTGCTGGCGCGCCCAACAGGCAGATGCTGTGCCTCCTTGCCTTCGCCAGCAAGATTGCCAGGTCGGGGTCCACGATGGCCGGCTGGACACGGCCTGCTTCCAGTTCTCCGCGCAACCATTCCCCGAATTGAAGTTCGCGCGACGGCGGGTAGCGCCAAGGGACGACCGCATCCCGGACGACAACGGTCACTTCGAGAGGGCGGAGCGATTCATGCGTCACTGGCCATGCCGAGACCGACAACAACTCCTTGCTCAGCGCGTGTCGAACGGCTTCAGTCAATGGGGCGCTGACGGTGACCAGCAAATCGATGTCGCTGTGGGGTTTCAGCCCCCCATCAACTGTTGAGCCGAAGAGGTGGATGGCCTGCAGCGAACTGGCGAGGTGACGGCCAATCACTGCGCAGGCGCTTGAAACCTGGTGCGTGATTTCAGTCGGTACGGATGCGCTCATGTTGGCCACCACGGGTAGGGTCCTCGGCTCTACAGTCGTAGTTCGGAAGATGCCCCATGCGCTCCCTGGTTGAAAGAACAGGGGACGAGGCTTCCCCTGTCGTCAACACTCAAGGCAGCCTCTCTTCCTCGCTGTGGCCTGCGCTATTGGGTGCTGGCGGGCGCGACATCGCCGGCGCGCTCGGCGATCGGACGGGCATGGCGGACGAGTGAGAGCAGCACCTTGCCCGGCTCCTCGGCCATCATTTCGTGCGCAGACTGCTCGAACCAGACGAGCCGCTTCGACGGCGCCTTGACGCCCGCGAACCATTCGGCGGCAACCGTCGCCGAGACATTGCGGTCGTGGCGTCCGAGGAACAGGAGCAGCGGCGTCTTCAGCCGCTTCACATGCGACAGGTCTGCTGTCAGTACCGCGGCAAGGAGCCTCTCGACCGAGGAATCCTGCGCCTTCCAGACCTGGCGTACCTCCTCGTCGGTGTATTCGGGCGACAGATTCACCGCTGCGGCCTCGAAGCTCGCATCGGGACGCCGATAGGCGGCACCCCCGAAGAAATTGAGCCAGCGGCGCTGGAGCAGGATGTCCTTCAACGCTACCGGCTTCTTGCCAACGGCATAGGGCGCGATCGATTCGAGGTCGCGGATCGCCTCTGCGTTCTTCGCCGCGCGCGCCTGTTCCATCGCCCAGGCCCAGCCGCGCCGCTCGCTCTCCCGTGCATCGATGCCCTGGGCGGCGCCGATATAGGCGTGGAGCCATTCGGGGTGCCTCTCCGCGAGGGTGAGCCCGAGGAGGCTCCCCCAACTATGGCCGAGGACGAAGATCTTCTCCTTGCCGAAGGTTTTGCGCACCCATTTGACGAGCTCCTCGACATCGGCGTGCACCTGCTCGATTGTGAGCGTCGGGGCGACCATGGCGGGATCGTTCGCGACATACGTCTTGCCCGAGCCGCGCTGGTCCCAATGGATGACGGTGAAGAACTCGTCCCAGCCGTGCGAGACATACCAGCTCGTCGGCATCGTCACCCAGCCGGGGCCGCCATGGAGCACGAGCAGCACCGGATTGCGCAGGTCGCGGCTGCGGACCGAGACCCATTGGTCGATGCCCCCGATGCGGAGCTTCTCGGTGCGCTCCATCCCCTCGGGCGCCACGATCTTGCGGAGCTCCGCGATGATCTCGACAGCCTCGGCCCGGTTACGTGGGCCTGGCGCCTCCTGCGCCTGTGCCTGAAGACTCCCCAGAAGGAGCGCCGCCAACGGTAGCCACCATTCCTTGCGCATCACTCCCCCCTCGATTCTGCTCGGGATTCCCGTGGATAGCACACGCCCGAATACGGAGCCACCGCCTGGCCGCTCATGAAGCTCTGGCTCCGCCACCGGCGAGCGTCAAGGCAAGGGTAGATGTCGCGTGAAAGGGTTCAACCCATCATGCCCCAGCGTGGATGCGGAACTCCGAAACGATCGCCCTCTTGGCGAAGCTTCTTGCACTTGTATCTGGCGGAGTCCGCGGGAAGTGCGCAGAGGAATCGACAGCCGCGAATCCCCCCGCAGCTGGCGCGGTGGCGGCAGGCCGGACGCCTCGAGTTTCGCTCGCATCTCGTCTTCCGAAACGAGGCTCGTTGCGTCCGTTCAATCGCGTGAGACGAACCCAAGACGCGGCGACCGAATTGGGGGCCCACGGCTTCCATGGCCGGCCCCATCTGGACGTGCTGAGCGCATCGCCTCCCGCGCTCCAGATGCTACGCCAGGTCACCACCGTGAACCCTGTGCGTGCTCATTTCCATCGTCCATCGGGCGATGTCAATATGGCCTACGCGCCCAAGCGTTTCAGCGGTTGACGCGGCAAGGAGGCCCGAAACCCGCCTCCAGGACCTGTGGCTCATGGAGGTAGCGATGCGACGGTTTGCACTGGTGCTGGGGCTCTTGGGGGGCGTGGGGTGCGCCACCGGCATGCGAGGTATCGCCACCCAGTACAATCCGGAGACGGGGCAGTACGAGACGCCCACGCACGAGGTCGTCTATCAGGTGCCCGCCGAGGACGCGATGATGACGGCTCGGTTCATCCTGGAGAAGAGCCGCTATTCCGTGATGGAGAAGGAGGGGGGACTGGAGATGTTCTCCTCCTTCATTCCGGACGTCATTCCCCCCGAGCGTTACTACATCCAGGGGAAGCGGCTCGGGCCCCGGCAGGCACTCGTTCGAGTCTTTCGCATCAGGTACACGCAGGAAGGGGGCGGCTACACCGCGGAGGCATCCGGTCGGTCGGGCGGGCATCTCTCCGTGCCGGGAGCCTTCTCCGATATCCCTGGGCTGGAGGGCTACCGGCCGGCGCACGGCTACCGCGACCTGGGTATCGAGCAGAAGCTGCTGGAGCGGCTGGAGATGGCTCCCGCGCTGGAGCTGGTGGGCGGCAATTCCCCTGTTCCCATTCGCTCAGTGGTGATGGAGAACTGGGGCGAGAAGGGTGGGACCACCGCCACCTCCGCCGCTCCCGCGTGTGGTGCTCCCTTGGCGGGGGCCTCGTCCCTGTTCTCCGCGGGAGGCGTCCTGCTCGTGGCGGACCCCCTGGGCACGCAGGAGGTGCCGTCCGCGGTGCTGCGGATGTTGTGCGAGGCCTCGGCGCAGGAGCTGCCGGTGACGCTGGCGCTGTCCATTCCCGTCTCCGAGCAGCCGCTCCTCGATCGCTACCTGACCAGCGACGGCGATTCAGCGGCCGTTCAGGAGCTCCTCTCGGGGAGCGCTTTCTGGCGCCGGGCATACCAGGACGGGCGCAGCAGCCGCGCCATGCTGTGGCTCGTCGAGCAGGTCCGCCGCATGCGCGTCTCCGGAAAGGACGTGGACGTGGCCGCCATCGACTCCGACAAGGCCCACGGCAATGAGCGCGAGGCACAGATGGCCCAGCATCTGCTGAACGCCCAGTCGAAGCGCCCCCAGGCCTGGACGCTGGTGCTCACGGGCAGCGTCCACGCGCGCACCACGGAGGTGAGCTGGGATGACGACTTCGAGCCCATGGGCTCTCGCGTGGTGCGCGCCCTGCCCGCGGTGCGTGCCCTGGATGTGGGCTTCCAGCGAGGCACCCAGTTCGTCTGCCGCTACAGCGTCTGGGACGAGGAGGTGGAGTGCAACGTCTTCGGCATCAGCCCGACGCTCGAGGCACGGCAGTCCTCCAAGCAGGCCGCTGGCCTGGAGCTCTTCACCACCCAGCAGCCCCTCGGCTTCCACGGCCGGCTCTACCTGGGCGCGCTGAGCGCATCGCCTCCCGCGCTCCAGGCGCCACGCCAGGACAGCACTGTCGACCCCGTGCCCACCACGAAGTGACTCGCGGTCTTCCGTGAGAAGCGCCCATCCAGGAGGGGAGGGGGCCTCCGTGCCCTCATTCAGGCAAGGAGGCGGCAACGAATGGCGCGTGCAGAGCACGGCATTTCGGGCCGCCTCCACCGCTGCAATCATTGCCTCGACAGGCGCGGAGACGTGGCCGCCGGCCCCGTCGTCGAACACTGCGTTGCCGTCTTCGACGACGATTGCGAAGCTGCCGTGCAGTCGCTGCCGAGGCCTTGACGCACTGCCCGAGCCGGAGACCCACCCGGTTTCTTGCCGCCTCACTCCTCATGCTAGATGGGGCCGCCTGGAAGAGGATTCTCATGTTGAAAGAGCGTATGGGACGGGGAGCGATGTCGAAGCGGCTCGTGGGCGCTGTCGTGAGTGGATGGCTCTTGGTTGCTTGTGGGGGGAATGGCTCCGAAGTGCCCGACGGCTCGACTCCGATGGATTCTGGGACGCACACCGAGCGGGACTCCGGCACACCAGGGCAGGAGGATGCTGGCTTGGCGGATGCGGGCCTCGCGGACGCAGGACCTCCGGCGGACACCACGCCTCCCGACGCGCCGATGCTCATCGGGACCGCGCCCACCTCTCCTGCCAATGACAACATGCCCGTCCTCCATGTCGCTACCGAGCCGGGGGCCTCGGTGCGCTTCTTTGCTGGCACGGCGTGTCTTGGAGGAGCGCTCGCCTCGCGTACCGCCGACAGTCAGGGGCAGGTCGCTTTGTCGCTCTCCGTAGCCGACAACAGCACCTCTCCCTACGTGGCCCAGGCAACGGACGCGGCGGGGAACGTCTCGGCCTGCTCCGAGGCGCTGACGTTCGTCGAGGACAGCACGGCGCCCTCCGAGCTGGCCGCCACGGTGATGGACGGCCTTGCCGGTCCGGAGCTCGAATATCAAAACAGCAACACGCGCGTAGCGGCTCGCTGGTCCGGCTTCAACGACTCCGTGGGCATCCGGCGCCATGAACTCGCCTTGACGTCCATTGCGGCGTGCCCCGGCGATGCGAGCAGCATCCAGGATGTCGGCGCCACTTCGTCCGTGGAGCTCACGGTGCTCACCTTGGCCGAGCAGCGCTACTACACTTGCGTGCGTGCCGTGGATGACGCTGGAAACACCTCGGGCTGGAAGATGTCGAATGGCTTCATCGTGGACGTCACGCCGCCGCGCTGGGTGTCTGTCACGCCTGACGCGTCCTCGGTCACGGCCTCGCCCTGGACTGCCATCGAGGTGTCGTTCAGCGAGACGACCCTCGACACCGCCAGTGTGACGCCGGCCTCGTTCCACGCCACGGCGGACGGCATGCCCTTGTCCGGAGGCGCGGTGTCCTGCGCGGCGGGCAGGTGTACGCTCGAGCTGAAGCAGATGCCGGCATTCGGTGCGCAGGTGCGCGTCGCCATCGACGGCGTGAAGGACCTCGCTGGCAACGCGATGACCTCCTCCCACGCCTGGGACTACTCGGTCCGTGCGCCCCAGTGGGGGGCCCCACTGCTCATCTCGAACGGCTCACGCCTCAGTACACCTGCCCACGGGGTTGCCATGGACTCCTCTGGCGTTGCGACGGTCCTGTATGTCGACGAGGGGCTCCGGGCGCGGCGCCACAAACCAGGCGCCGCCTGGGAGGCGGAGCAGCACGTGGGGGAGGGGACCTTCGGCCCTTTTCCCAGACCGGCTTCGCTCACGACGCTGTCTGACGGCACGCCCCTTGCCATGGTGGAGTCGTGGCCGGCGGGGGATTACAGCGCCAAAAAGGCCTATGGCATCCTCGCCACGGGCTCCGACAGCGGCGTCCAGCGCTGGGGTGTGCCACAGCTGCTCGGCGAGAATACGGGGCTGAATGTGACGGCCCTCCGCGTGGTGGCAGCTCCCGACAATGGGGCCCTCGCTGCCTGGGTGGAGAAGAGTTCCACGCAGACCTTCCTGCAGGTTCAGCCGTACGCCGGGAGTTCGGGGTGGGGCACGCCGGTCCGCGTGCGCACCATCGACGACGCGAACTGGGACTCCTCGTGGCACGGCTATGACGTCG
Source organism: Myxococcus virescens (assembly GCF_900101905.1). Lineage (NCBI taxonomy): Bacteria > Pseudomonadati > Myxococcota > Myxococcia > Myxococcales > Myxococcaceae > Myxococcus > Myxococcus virescens. Next base: position 52,610 of record NZ_FNAJ01000019.1, read on the forward strand.
GATTGGATTCGCGCGGTAACGGGGTGTTGGTATGGGCCGAGCGCAACAGCCCTCTCCAATACTCGCGCCAGGGCGCCGAAGGTTGGAGCGAGCCGGCGCATGGCGAAAGCACCGAAGGCCGCTATCCGCAGGTCGCCCTGAACGCGGATGGGACCGGCATTGCCGTTTGGATTCGACGGTATCTCGACAGCGATCGGGTGTACGCGAAGCCCTTCAATCTCGCTTCTGGCTTTGGCGGCCAGGAGGTGCCTCTCCACACGCAGGGAAGTGTTGGTGGCGAGGTGCGGATAGGCGCAGACGCAAACGGAAACGTGTTTGTTATTTGGGACCAGATTGGCGGCGGCCCCGAGGGGGGACTGTGGTCTGCTCGTTACGTGAGGGGCTCGGGCTGGCAGCCGGCTCAGCAACTCGCGACGGACTACGCCGGGAGCAAGGCCCTCCACGTTTCACCCTCGGGCACGGCCATGGTCGTCTATAGCCGCACGGAGAGAGCGGGAGCGCCTGCTCTCGTTTGGGCTCGACGTTTCGTGCCCGGTACGGGCTGGTCCGCTGCCACCCGCCTCGACTTCGCCACTGTGAATGGGGGGCTCTATACTCTTGAGGTGGTGACCAGCCCGTTCGGGAACGCCGCCGCGACCTGGTCTCGCCGGGACGCGGACACGGGCATCGATTCCCTGGTCTCGGCCTTCTTCGAGTAGGCCCTCAGGACGCAGCGACCGAGTTTGGGGAGGCGGCGGCGGCGAGGCATGATGCGAGGATGCGCATCGTCGCCGTCTCGGACACGCACCTCTTCCACGACGAGCTCGTGATGCCCCCGGGCGACATCTTCGTCCACGCCGGCGACATGTGCCGCGCGGGGGACCTGGACGAACTCGCCCGGGCGGCGTCGTGGATTCGTGGCCTGCCCTACCGTCACAAGGTCATCGTCGCGGGCAACCACGACTGGGCCTTCGCCGACTCGCCCGGAGAGGCCCGGGCGCTTCTGGGCGAGGACGTCGTCTACCTGCAGGACGGCGAGGCCACCGTGGCGGGCCTGCGCTTCTGGGGGAGCCCCTGGCAGCCGGCCTACAACGACTGGGCCTTCAACCTGCCCCGGGGCGCCGCCCTCGCCAGCAAGTGGGCGGCCATCCCCGAGGGACTGGATGTGCTCATCACCCACGGGCCTCCGGCGGGCTTCGGGGACCGCTCCTCGGTGGGGGGACGCGGCGGCTGTACGGACCTGCGCGAGCGCGTGCTCGCCGTGCGTCCCCGGCTACACCTGTTCGGCCACATCCACGACGACGGCGGGCTGTGGCGCGAAGGGGACACGTGCTTCGCCAACGTCACCACGTGGGAGTGCGAGCGCGCGCCCACCGTCCTCCAACTCGACGCCCGAGGCGTGACGGAGGTGAGCATCCCTCCCGCCCGGCGCTGACTCGCGGTCCTTGTCAACCACCCCTGGGGGCAGTGGTTTCGAGGAACTTCCCGTTGGAGGGGAACGAGGCGCTCGAGGGCCGACACACGACCGAGCACGGGGCGCGCGGCTCACACTGCACTGTCGCGCTAATTGGCACTCAACAGGCGGAGCCGTTCGAGGATGGCGTCATAGCCCAGTTCGAACTGCTGCTCTGTCTGGGTGTTCCAATCCTTGCCGCCCGAGATGTCCCTCCCATTGGCATCCTTGCGATTGTCGAAGTTCTGGAGCCCCGCCGAGGCTTTATCCTTCACGGCGGCGGAGATCTCGCGGAGCTGCTCCGTCCAGGACGTGTCCTTGCTGGAGAGCACGTCCGTGATGAAGTTCTTCAGCGCGACTTTCCCGACCTCGCCCGCAGGCCCCAAGGGCGCCAACGCCACACCCGCGATGGTCTCCGCCAGGTCTTTCTTGAACTGCCCTGCGTCCTCGGTGCGTTTGATCTCCAGTCCATACGCTCCCACCATGGCTCCCGTGAGACTCCCCAGCGTGCGCGCGTAATGGTCATTGACGGGGGGCTTTCCACCCGCGGTTGCGGGGTTGAGCGCCCCTGCGCGGAGTTGCTTGGGCAAGTCCTCTTTGACGAACTTCGCGAACCCCGGGTCCTTGCCTGAGCCGTTGACGATCGAATCGCGCAAGAACTTCGGAAGCGCCTGGAGCGTGTCGTCGTAGGCGCTGTTGGGTCCACCCGAATTGTTCGTCAATTCATTGATGATGCCCGAGGGGTCCGAGCGGAAAATCTTCTTGAGCCCTTCCAGTTGGGCCGCACGGGCGGGGTCGGTCTTGTCCCCCAACGAGTTGGCTCCCACGCGGAAGATGTTCGCACGGAGGTCCGAATACGCCGGCCCCTTGAACAGGTCTGGCACTTGCCCAAGTATCTTGACCGCGCCGTCCGACCTGGTGGGCTCTCGGCCCGAGAAGCTGTTGTTGTGCGGTGGCTGTTGCAGTCCCTTTTCGAGGATTGCGACGAACTTGTCTCTCCCCAGCTCTGCATTGTAATTCTGGATGAGCTTGGGGTCTGAATTGAGTACGTCCGCGAAGTTCTGCGCCTGGATGGTGTTCTTGTCCGCGGTCTTGCCGGATTCATTCAAGAACGTGCGACGAACGGACTCTGGGGTCTCCGGCTGCTTGAGCACTGAGACCATGGCGTCTGGCACCTGGCTCTTGGCCGCTTCGCGTGCCAGCTCGTTTACCACGCTGGGCGGCGCGGAGCCCGTGCTCTTGGCAAGCGCCTTCAATGCCGCCGTCTGCTCCGCATCTGTTTTGTAGAGCCCCTTCTGGTCATGGGCGATCTGCGCGGATGCGCTGGAAATCAACTCCTTGCTGTCCTTGTCTCCCAACGTTGCGTAGAGTTGTTTGAGATACTCCGGGTCGTTCTGGTGCTGCTGGATGAGCTCGGTGAACTCGCGGGTCCGCTCGTTCCGCCCCGCGCCACCGATGTATCGGTCCTTGTCCTGAAGACGCTGTGCCGCTTCCTTCCCCGTGGGAGCCTTCTTCGGCTCCGTGGCGTCTGTCTCCTCCTTCGGAGGTGTCGCCGGCTTTTTCTCCGGAGGCTTGACGGGCGGAGGCGAAGGCGGGTCCTGGGGGCGAGGGCTCGGCGTGGGCGCCCCCAGTTGCGAGAAGTCCTTGGGAGCCTTACCAAAGCTAGACGTGTCTGTGTGCCCGGAGGCAGTAGGCCGCTGCGCCTGGGTCTGGGGGCTCCGCGGTTTGCTCTCCGGGGGCCTGGTTGTGGTTTGCGGCTTGGGGGCTGTGATTTTGGCCATGGGATGACTCCGGGGAAGCGGGTTCTTTGCAGCTCACTGCGCAGCGACCGAATACGAGACAGGCACAGGCGTCAGGGGACATACCGCTCGGCGGTGTTCAGTACGGCAGCGCCGTCGCTCCCCCCGATGATGAGCACACTCCCTGATTCCAACCATGTGGCCGTGTGATTGACGCGCGCCGACGACATGGGGGCGATGAACTCCCAGGAGCCATCTCGCCGGAATATCTCCGCGGAGGCACGTGGCATCGCGTGGGGGCTGGAATACCCGCCTGCAATCAGCACCTCGCCTGAGGGCAATGCGGTCGCCGTGTGAAAGAAGCGGGCTTCCAGCATTTCTGCCTCGTACGTCCACGATGTGCTGCTCCAATGAAAGATCTCTGCTGCCTTGAGGACCCTCCCAGGTGAGCCCTCGAGGGAGCCGGTAACCAGAATTCTTCCGGAAGGCAGCAGCGTGGAGGCGTGCCCGTGGCGCCCATGTTCCATCTGCGCCAGGAGGGGGATCCATCCCGCCTCGGGTTGATTCGAGGCGTAGACCTCGGCCGTCGTCTCCGCTCCAGCAGCATTGAAGCCACCAATGGCCACCACCACGCCCCCTTCCAGGAGGGTGAGTGTCAGTACGTTGCGTTTGACATTCATGCTCCCAGCATCTGTCCAGGAGTCGGTTTTCAGATGATAGAGCGCGGAGGTGTTCAGCCCGTCGAGATGCGAGTTCCCGCCACCCGCCACCAGCACTTCCCCCGAGGGAAGCAGGACGGCGGCATGGCTGGCGCGTGCTCCAAGTGGGATGGGACTGGCAGGAATCCACTCATTCGCATTCACATCGTAGATTTCGGCACTGTTCAGCGCATCACCACCGGGGCCCCGGCCACCGACCACCAATACTTTTCCATTCGGTAAAAGGGTGGCGGTGTGGTCCATGCGTGCCGTCCCGAGGTCTGGCCCAGGACTCCAACTGTTTGATGCGACGGTGTAGAGCTCCGTGGTGTTCGTGGGGGTGTTGCCTGAGCTACTCCCACCAACGACGAGCACTCGACCATTTTTCAGTGCCGTGGCCGTATGCCCTGTGCGCCGCGTCTGCATCGGTGCCACCGACTTCCACCCCGGCGGTTCGCGCCCGGCATCCGGAGGTCCCCCGTCAGTGCCTGCGTCCGAACCGCCGTCCCCTCCGCCGTGCGGCCCACCGTCCTCGCCGTCCGGCCCACCTCCATCGTTACCTCCATCCAGGCTGCCATTGCCATCAGGTCCCGCATCCGATGTGTCATCCAGGCATGCGCCAGGTTGACTGTTGCAGAATTGGTCCACCGCCTCGTCGACGTCGAGGCACGCAGCGAGATGGACGCTGAGCACCAGCAATCCAAGGGCTGTCGAGCGACGCAGGGGCTTCATGGCCACCTTCCAGACACGAACGCGGACGTTCCATCCAGCCCGACTTGTAGGGAGCCTTGCTCCTCTGGCGCCCCCAGCAGGTACATTCCCGTGGCGGCGCCCAGCCCCACCAGACCTCCCACCAGCAGCCCCACGGAGACTGTCTGCAGCCCGCGCGCGCTGCTGGCCACGTTCCTGGCCTCGGCCTGTGAGCCGATGTGCTGCGCCTTGTGCGTCAGCTTCGACTTCTTTCCCTCCGCCAATCCCCAGAAGACGCCCGCTGTGACGACGAGGGCCCCTCCCGCCACCGCGGGGATGAGCGCTCGGTCTCGTAATGAGGAGTACGAGCCGGACACCTCCGGCACTGGAGACGATGAAGACGCCGGGAGCCCCGAGGCCACTGCGGGAAGCGGCTCTCGTGGCGTCTGAACCCGCTGCGCCTCTGTGGGGGCCTCCATCTTCAGGGGCTCACGATCGACTCCTCGCGTGGCCAGCTCGCTCAGGACATCCTGGCGCACCGATTCGAAGTGTCGCTTCAGCTTGGGTGAGACAAGCAGCGGCAACTTCGCAGCGGGGTTCAAGAAGAGGGCCGCCTTGAAGGTGGCTTCGGCGTCGCTCAACCGCCCACTCAACTCCACCATGATGACGCCCTCGTAGAGCGACATCACGACCTGATCCTCAGGCTTCTTCGATATCGCCTTGCCGTGGAGAACCTGCTCCAGGGCTTGCTCGTACTCGAGGCTCCCTATCAATTGGTGGATGGCTACCGCACAGCGGTGCACGTCTGGGGAGACGTCGCCTCGGGCGCTCAGGGGGAGAAGGGAGAGCCCGAGGCACAAAAGCCAGACGCAGGTGCCATGTCGCGACAGGCCGCTCGACAAGACGACTCTGGCATCGTCGTGGATGGAAGGATGCATGACGTCCTCTGGCGCATGGCGTCCGACTTCGTTTGTTGCTTCGACGTCACCGGGGATGTGATTGGACGCCGGGCATGAGGCATGCCCGACGTGCGTACGTCCTGCGCGAGTCGATGCGTGTCTGCCCCATTAATCGAAGAGAAAGAGGGAGGTGGCCCACCGCCGTCCCAAAAAATCTCCGGAGACGACGCTGACGGCGGCGTTGCCCTGGCAATCCGACAGGGCGCCGGCGCGTCAGGAGTGCCAGCAGTCGGGCGCCCGACGGAAGATGGGCGCCAAGGGCTTCAGTCCAGCAATCCCAGGAGGCTGATATCCAGTCGGCTGCTGACCAGTCCCAGGAGGCTCTCCAGGGCGAGTTGGTCCTGCTTCATCCTTGGCGCGAGCTCCATGCGAACGCGCTCGAGCAGCTGTTCGCGGGCATCGGCGACCTTGCGCGCGACGCCGGAGCGCGAGCCGCCGTACATGAGCGTCAGCCGGTCCATCGTGAACCCATGGAAATGATGCAAGCGCAGCAGGGTCCGCTCCTGCTCGGAGAGCACCGCCACCGCTTTTCGGAGCGACTCGACGAGGAGCTGGCGCGCGTCCTCGCGCAGCAGCGCGTACTCGGGGTCGCTCGGGGCCAGCATCCGCGCGAGTTCCTCGGGAGGCTCCGCGACGAGCTGATGGCGCTCGTCCTGGCCCATCAACTCCGAGGCGATGCGCGCGGCGATGATGCTCACCCAGGTCCGCAGGGGCCCTCGCCCTCCATAGCTCGCAATCCTCGGTGGCGTGTTGCTGCTGCCCACCAGCAGCCGTTCGCGCAGCATCTGCAGCACTTCCTCCACCAGGGGCGGCGACACCTTCCCGAGCCGGGCGGGGACGTGTCGGAGGATGTGTTGTTCGAAGGCCTTGAGGGCCGCCGGGTCCCCGGAGGTGCAGGCGCACGCGAGATACAGGTCGGGACCTTGGAGGATGCGCATCACCTCCGCGGCTTTTCCCTCAGGCAGGTGCCGGGCCAGGTGCCGCACGAAGGTCTCTGCCGGGAGTGAGAACGTGGGCCACTGGGTTCGTGCTGCCTCGACGTGTTTGTCCAGCAGCGCCTCGAATCCCTCCTCGGCCTCCAGCTCCGCTCGCTGCGCCGGAGACACGGACGCCCGCAGCAGCGCCGCCAGGGAGCCTGTTCGCTGTTCGTCGCTCATCGTTTCGTCTCACGCCGTTGCCAGGCCAGCACCGTCTGGAGCTCCGGCTGGCCCCGGACCCCTACGGACTCCAGCCGCGTCCGGGCCTCCTCGGCCAGCGCGAGCGCCCGGGCCCGCTCCGGGGAAGCGCGCTTTTCGATGAGCGCCCGGGCCAAAAGGAAGGCGGTCTTGCCGGCGACCCGCGGATCTTTGACTTCGCCCCATTGGGTTTGGATGCGCCGGGCGCGCTCGAGCAGGGGGACCGCCTCCGCCGAGGTGCCCAGCGCCAGATGCGCCTCCCCTGCGCAGGCAAGGGCGCTGGCGCCGTCCGGGGACTCCGCGCCCCCCGCCTTCTCGGTGACCTTCCTCGCCCGCTCGCAGTACGCGAGCGCCTCCTTCGGAGCCCGGGTCGCCAGGGCAAGCTCGGCGAGGGGAAGCAGCACCGTCACCGTCTTCCCGCCCTCCGGGCCGTGTTCCTTCTCGAGCCGCTGGAGCGCGTCCAGCAGGTCGCGTCGTGCCTCGCTATAGCGGCCCGCCTTCAGGTACACCTGTCCCCGGACTGTCAGTGGCAGGGCGGCGCGTGGTGTGTCCGGGCCCAGTGAACGCTGGATGCGCTCCAGGGCCTCGGTGGCGAGGCCCAGCGCCTCGTCGCCCTGGCCCGCCTCACTGGCGATATCTGCCAACGCTGAGAGCGCGAAGATGACGGTGACGTGGTTGGGGCCCCGGGCCCGCTCGAAGATGGCGCGCGCCCGCTCAGCCATGGAGCGTGCCTCCTCCAGTCGACCCGCGACGCGCGAGACCACGGCGAGGTTCAGCAGAATCGTCCCCTTGGGGGTGGTCTCTGGGTTGGAGGATGCCTCCTGAAGGGCCAGGGCCTTGCGCCAGGCGCTGACGGCCTCGGTGTACCGGCCCACCTCCAGCGAGGCAGTGGCGACCCGGTTGTAGGAAGTCACGAGGGCCGGATTGTCAGCGCCAAGGATGCGCTCGCGCAGCTCCAGGGCCTCGCGGTGGAGCTTCAGCGCGTCTTCATGGCGGCCTTGGCCGAAGCGGATGCGTCCCAACTGATGGATGAGGTTGGGCGTGCGGAGGCTGTCCGGGGGATTCCTCCTCCGCGAGAACTCCAGTCCCTGGAGCGCCTCCTGCTCCGCCTCGGCGAGCTGGCCGTACGCCTCTCGCAGCGACGACAGGCGCGTGTGCAGTTCCGTCGTGATGTCCGGGAAGCGCTCCCGCCCCAGTCGCTCGACGGCGGCCCGGGCGTGCCGGATGAGCTTCTCCGCTTCGTCGGGGCGGGACTGCTCCTCGCCCACCGCCCAGATGAGCTCCAGCCAGGCCCGTGCCACCGTTTCGTCGTCACGCGCGGCCTCGGCTGCCCACAGGGCCTGGTAGAAGAACGCCTCCGCTTCCTTCGGCTTGTTGAGGCCCCCGAGGACGGTGCCGTGGGCCAGGAATACCTCCGCCTCCAACGGCTTGTAGCCGAGCCCCTTCTGCTCTTCGAGCAGGGCTGACGTCACCGCGAGGCCGTCGGTGAACCGGTGCGACACGAGGTGGGCCTGGACCTGCGCCAGCTTTTGCCGCGCCGCATGCACGCGGGAGCGGAGGTTGTCGGGCGGTTGGGGGCGGCTGGTGAGTCCGGGGGTATCGCGGCATCCGACGAGGCCCTCGAGGGATGCCGCCAGTGCGCGCGCGTTCTGCACCGTCTGCGCGTCCGCCTGTTCCAACACCTCCGTGACGGCGGCGATCTGCCAGAGCCGCGCATCGAGGCACGCGGCGGTCTGCCTGGCCTGGTCCGCGGTGTCGCCCGTTGCGGCCAGGCAGGCCTCCGTGCGAAGCGTCTGCCATTGAGCGGTGTGGGCGTCCATCACCGTCGAGAACTGCTTCCAGGCCTGGGCTGCGTAGGTCATGCCGGTGGCGAGGAAGGCTGTGCGGATCCGTTCGCGCCGCGCGGGGCTCCATGCCACCGCGAGCTTCTCCGCTTCCCGCGCACAGCTGTCATCGCGCCGCTGCGCCGTCGTCCCGTAGGCCGCGAGGATGCCCATCGTTCCGGCCACGGTCGTCGTGACGAGAAGCGGCACAAGTCTCCGGTGCGGCGGTGGAACGAGGGCCGCCAGCAGCGCCTGCATGTTGGGGAAGCGATCCTCGGGCTTCGGGCTGAGCCCCCGGACGATGGCGCGTCGAATCCGGGTCGGGACCTTCACCTCGCGCTTCGGAGGGCTCATCCTCCCTTGCTGCGCGGCCAGGACCAGCTCCTGCATCGTCTCGCCTTGAAAAGGGCGCGCCCCAAAGAGGGCCTCGTGGAGCGCCACGCAGAAGCTGAACTCGTCGGAGCGGGCATCCGCGCGCTGACCTCGCACCAGCTCCGGGGCGATGTAGGCGGGCGTACCCAGCACCTGGCCCGTCCGGGTGAGCTGACCCGCGGGACTGACGGGGGCCTCCATGTGCTCCTGGTGCGACGCGCCCTCTTCCTGGTGGAGGAGCCGGGCGATGCCGAAGTCCGTCACGAAGACCCGCCCGTCCTTCCCAAGGAGGGTGTTGGCGGGCTTGAAGTCGCGGTGCACCAGGCCCGCGGCGTGCGCGGCGGCCAGCCCCTTGCCGGCTTCAAGGAAGACCCGGAGCACCTCCTTCCACGGACGCGGCTCCTTCATCCACTCCGCCAGGGTGGTGCCCTCCACCAGCTCCATGGTCAGGAAGACACCGTCTCCGTAGGCGCCCACGTCATAGAGGGTGACGACATTGGGGTGTGAGAGCCGGGCCAGCGCCTGGGCTTCGCGCAGCAGCCGCTGCTGCAGCTCCTCTCGCTGGCTCCCCTTGGGGCGCAACACCTTGAGGGCCACCCGGCGACCGAGCTCCAGGTCATCCGCCGCGTACACGACGCCCATGGCGCCGGCGCCGAGGCACTCTCGCACCACATACCGGGAGAGCCTGGCGCCAAGCAGCAGTGGCTGGGAATTCGCCTCCCCAGGGGCTGTCGGAGCGCTGGATGACGCTTGAGTGCCCACTCCCGCTGCCAGTGTCCACCGACAGTCGGCACAGGTCTCGACGTGTGCAAGGACTTGGGCCCGGTGAGCTTCGGAAAGCAGCCCGGCAACCAAGTCCGTCAGCGTCGTTTCCTGGGGGCACGACTGCATGGGTGAAGACTCCGCAACGCGTTCCGGCTTCCCGAACATAGCAGAGCTCGGGAGCCCGGTTGTGCGTGCAGGCAGGTCTCCAGGAAATTTTGGGACGCAGGTTGCCCCAATCCCTCTGTGCCCTCGATGGCGCGGGCAGGACTGCGTTGACTCGCGACGGCGCGGAGATGGACCTCACTCAATTCTTGATTCCCAAGAGAGGCTCTCGACGCTCCGTGAGTCCAGCGTGGTCGAATTCCTGCCTTGTCGCTGCGTTCTTCAGTGTGTTCGGCAAAGGACAATCAAGTTTGCCTTTGCAGGTTGTCGCTCGGCATGGATGGATCTGCCCTCCTTTCTTCGAGCCGAGCGCCTTCTCCCTACGAACGCAGGCCCATGGCCTTGCCATTACCCCCGCGAAACGTCGGCCTTGGACAGGATGTGGCTGACGACCGCCGTGTGCATCGCCAGCGTGTCGAACCTCCGGCCGAGGTTCTTGTCGGACTGGAGCAGGCGCCCCAGCTCACCACGGCTCAGTTGGGTTTTCTCCGCGAGGCTGCTGAACAGCTCCTTCGCGGACTCCCGATCGGACTGGACGTGGTCTCTTTCGGCGATGGCCCGAAGCCCAAGTGCCAGCCGCAGCCGGTACTCCACTTCGCTCCGGGTGGCGTCGTCGAGCAGCCAGCCATCAAGTCCCTCCCGGACCCGCTCGTTCGGTAGGCCCAGGCTCACCAGGATGGGATATTCGGCCTCGGCCCACCGCTGAAGGATTTCTTCGTCGATGAGGCTCCGTGGCACCTCGACATGCGTGCGCCGAGCCACCTCCCTCATCACGTGGTCCTGGAAGTCCCACAGGTATCGCGCGTCCCGCTCGGCGATGAGTTCCCCGGCGATGTACTCCATGACCTCGTCGAGCGTGCCTCCGCGTCCCAGCGCGGCGAAGAGTTCTGGAGTTGACTCTCCCAGAAGCGTTACCTGGTAGGCCGCCTTCATCTTCACGTCGAAGCGAGCAGGGACGCCACGGAGGGACTCCACCGCGTAGTCATCGGGCAGGACGAGGTCCACCGCTACGGACTCGCCAACCCGGGCCCGCACCAGGGCTTCGAAGAAGCCGGGGAGCAGCGGGTCGGGTGTGGCTTCCGTCCGCCATCCCGTGCGGGCGGAGAACGGGATGAGCCTTCCGTTGGCAAAGCCGATGACGTCCAGGAGCACGTCGTCTCCGGAGTCAACGGCTTCGCCCGGCTCGCGCTCCCTGCGCGGCGCCACCGCGCGGCACAGCGTGGCGAAGTGATCGAGGATGGCCTCGGGCGAAACTCCCCCGAGCTCCGGCATCTTCACCCGGAGTTCCTCCAGCGAAGGGGCCTCGCGGAGGAGCGGAAGTCGAGGGCTCGCCGCATTGCGGAAGGCCATCGCTCCGGGCGCCTGGTTCAACAGCCCCATGCCCTGCAACTCCCCAATCGAGAGCGGCTGGCTTGGGTTGGACTTGTCAGGAGGCGTGTGCATGGAGGGCTCCTAGAAGAAGCTTCCAACGAGGTCGGAGACAGTGGAGAAGGCCGCGCCGACCTGACTCACCACCGGGATGTTCGTGGCTGCGAGCACAGAGCCTGCGGCGGTTGTCCACGCCGTTATCTTCTTGCCTGGGCTGGCGTCCTTGGAGTTGGACGTCGCGATGGCTGTGGCGATGTCGAAGCCGGCGATGGCGACGTTCGCGCCGGGAACGAAGCGTCCGGCGAACTTGGCCAGCTTTCCGCCTGCGGCCTTGGCACCCTTGTCGATGGCCGCGTCGAACGCGCTGTCCGCGGTCTTCTCGGCGCCTGTCTTGACCCCCTGGTTGAGCCGCCTCTGCGCCTTGTTGTTGCTTTCGCCGTGCGCCTTGGCGGCGATGTCCGTCGTGGAGGACCGACTGGCCTTCTTGAGCGCGTCGAACTTCTCAGCGGTGCCCACATCCCCGGCGTCCGCATGGTTGAACGCCTTCATGGAGAGGTTGTGAGCAATCTTGAGCCGTCCCTTGAGGCTCAGGTCCGGGGCGGCGGCCTTGAGGGACAAGTTGGCAGCCCGGGCCGCGCTCCCGTACTTCTCGAGGTCTCGTGCCGTCTCGAGCCCCGCCTTCAGGGTCTCGGTTGAGGTCTTGCCCGCACCGGCAAGCGCATCCAGGGCGTCGCTGCGCTCCTCGGGATTGCTGCTCGACAACCCCCCGGTGGAGACGGCCTTGTAGGCATCACTCACCTCCCCATTGATGAGGGCGGAGGCGCCGATGCCGCCCTTGAGGGCCGTGTTGGCCTTGCCCAGCCTTCCTAGACCATTGTCCAGATCCTTTGGGTTCTTGCCGCCCTCGATGGACTTGGCGAAGTTGTCCTTCACGCCCTCCTTCATTGTCTTCGCAAGACCGTGTCCCGCGCTTCGGTTGTCCTTCCAGGTCTGGACTCGGTCCTTGCCATCCTGGAGCTGCTGGCGGGCTGTTACCGTCGTGTCCAACGCTTTGGGATACGTCTCCCAGTTCTCGAGCCCCTTCGACTCCTGCTCCTCTTTCCTTGGGGCCGCGGGAGCTGGCTGTGTCTGGGGCTTGTCGTTCTTGGGTTCATGCCCGGGGACGTAGGGCCCCATTTGCACCCGCGGGGGCGTCGTCCCGGGGCTCGTAGCCTTGAAGGAGTCCTTGGGCGGCTGTGTCGCCGCCGGGACGGGCCTCTGTGCGGCCGGCGCGCGCTTCGACTTGGGCGGCTGTAGGGGCGCGGGCGGAGGCTTGACGGGAGGCGGCTTCGGCGGGTCTCGGCGGACAGGGGGCGGCGGCATGTGGAGGTTCCTCTCTTTGCATCGCGATGGGCGTGGACGGCGTCGCGCCATCCGCCAGCCGGCGAATGGCTGCCCATGTGTTCGAGGAAAAAGAGGGGAGGTGCCTGCCGGCGTCCCAAAAATGCCGGCTCAGGAGGCTCTCCAGCCGCCGTGCTCGTCGCCGGCACCGCGTGCGGCTCGAAGCCCCGCCCGGCTCAACGGTGATGGGTGAGCAGGTTCACCAGCTTTCCGAAGGGGTCGCGCACGAAGAATCTGCGCACGCCCCAAGGCTCGTCAGCCGGTCCATACTCTATCGGGATTCTCGCCTTCTTCACCCGAGTGAGGGCCGCATCGAGGTCGTCGACCTCGATGGAAATGTCTGGCACGGGTGCGCCTGAGCCCCCTTGCGACATGAAGCTAATTTGCACAGTCATCGTTTCGCTTGAGCCGTAGGTTTCAATCCACCCCATGTCCATCAGGACGTCGAGCCCGAGGACGTCCCGGTAAAATCGCTTGGCGGCGGCTGGCGTCGTCGCGCCCACATTGGTGACGATACGTAGGACCTTCACGACTGCTCCTCCTTCTTGCCGTACGGTTGGTCCTCAAGGGGAAGCGGTTGGACTTCGGTCAGGGTTTCGTTTGGGGACATTGGCGCAATGTGCCCCGGGGCGGCCCGCCTCGTATTGAAGGAAATTGCCGCTCGTCGAGAGGTACGTGGTTGCGGGCCTCATCCGACCGAGGGCGATACGCGACGGGAGTGGCTCCCGAGAATGCCCTGAACTCGCGGACCAGATGTGCCTGGTCCGAAAACCCGTGCTCACCGGCCAAGGTGGCCCAGGTCAGCTCCCCTCCAGCCGATTCGAGCACGCGCTGGAACCTGGCGATGCGCGCGAAGAGCTTGGGCTTGATGCCGACATGCCCTTGAAACCGCTCAATGAGCCGGCGCGGCGAAAGGCCGAGTCGAACTCCTACGGCCCGGACGCTCGCGCCGCCCATCAACAGCGAGCACGCGACCGCCGCTGCTTCGTCGCGAGGCTTGGACGCGCGTGCCCGTGCGAGCAGCGCCGCCTCGAGCACGTCGAGCCGGGCCGCGGGAGTGGGGGCTTGTAGCAGGCGCTCACGAAGGATGGTGCCGTCACGCCCCCAGATTTCGTAGAGGTCGACGAGCTTCCCGGTAAGCTCCGAGGCCGGCATGCCCAGAAACGGTGACGCACTCGCGGGGGCGAAGCTCACCCCGCAGATGGAGCGCTGGGAGGCAGTGTCGACGACTCTCGGTGCGGTGTGGGCGCCCTGAATCGCTACACCCCGAGTCTCGTGTGCAAGGCGGCCGTCGAGCCTGTAGTCCCGGAACGCGTCCTCATGAAGATTGACCAGGAGCTGCATTCGGCCAGACGGCAGCATGCGCTCGAAGCCGTGGGCGAGCTGCCCGTCGTATGTCCAGAGGGATTCCACGAGAGGAGCCAGAGTGGGGCTCCGAGGCTGGCGCGCGAGAATCATGGCCGCGCGACGGTAACAGAGCCGGGGGCACCTACTGCGACTCACGCTCGCCGGACGAGCCTGTCCGGCTCTTCGGGGGGGACACCCATGTTGGTCGATTTCACGCAACGGTGTCGCACGGCCTGTCTCTCCCAGTCAGAGGGGGGGCATGGGGGCTCTCCGAGGACTCCTGGGAGGACGACATGAAGGTGGCGACACGGTACCTGGTGCTTCTGTCCATGCTGGTGGTGGGCTGTGGCGACTCGAGCGAAGGGGAGGGGGACGGAGGCGGCGGCGGAGGCGGAGGAGGCGGCGGCGGCTCGGACTCCGCGCTCAAGTGTGACACCGTGAGTTGGTGCAGCACGTGGGATTCGGACGGCGCAGAGGTGATGGATGCTCCTCCGCTGAATGGGGGGAAGCTGAGCGACGGCCTTTATCGAAGGGAGCGCGGTTCCAGCTATCCGTTTGCCATGCTCATCAAGGGGAAGTCCGTCCTCCTGATTGAGGCGGACTTGAGGAACGATCTGGGGACTTGGAAGGTGGAGAACGACCGTCTGGTCATGACCATGACGAGCCGCTGCTCAAACACCGAGAATGAAACCGCGAACGAATCCTGGACCTGGGAACACGCTTTCGCGGTCAAGAACGGCGTTCTCTATACGAAGGATTTGACCTGGCCCAGGCCCGTCGTCGCCTGGCGCAAGGTCGAGTCGCTGTGTGAGGAGTCCGCCTCGTTCAAGTGCATGGTGAGCAACTGCGCCTGTGAGTTCAAGACGAACACGTCCCTCCTGGGTCAGAAGAGTTGCTTCTGAGCGCGGACATCACGGGCCTGGCGTGAGGGGAGCGCCCCCCATCACGGCGGGGCTCCGCCATGGGGCCTCCTGAAGCACGTGGTCCGTTGTCGTGAGGTTCAGTTCCCTGGCGCCCGCCGTGAGGAGGGCATCACCGGCGGGCCCTTGGGGATTGGAGCGACTCCGCCATCGTCCTGCGGTTGGACGCGTCGCTGCCCAGGCGGATGAAGCCCGTTGACCGCGCGCCTCACTCACTCGCATTGGCGCGCTGCTGAAGGTGGCCTCGTGGAACCCATGATGCAGCGGGCTTCGAAGTCGCCGCCGAAGTAGCGGAGCGCGTCGTTGTCCTCGCGCACGGAAAATGCGGAAGACAGCACGTTATTGGCAATACACCCGACTGGAGAGGGAGCCCACGCCCCAGTGGACGCGCATGCGTGGAGACGCCTTCGCCGAGAATGCTGGGATATGACGCAGCGGTCGAAAAACTCCAACGCAAGGCGTCAGGAGTAGGCGCCTATTGAATTGTCAGAAAAAGGTCGCTCCAGAAGCCGCCAAGACTTCGGGTGCATTGGCAGGAGTTAAAGCCTGTCTTAAGCTTTCATAGCCGGATTAGCCGGCTTTGTATGTGCGCCCCCAATTGGAGTACACCCATGCGTTTGATTGCATCCATGCTCGCTGCGACTGCCCTTCTCGTTGGCTGTGGAGGCGAGGAGCAAGCTCCGGAGGCCCTGGAGGAGGTGCCAGTGGCGACCGCGCCGCAGAAGGATGGCGAGGGCTCGGTGACCGCGATGGCGGGCCCGTACTACTACGCGCAGACGTGGGACAACGGGAAGCGGCTCACGGTCTGTGCCAACGACCTGACGGTGCACCGCCCCAACGGCTCGACCTGTACGCTGACTCGTGGGCAGACCTTCACCGTGTATAGCGGTGGCAGCGAGTGGGTTCCCGGCCACGCCTGGGGCAACTGTGGCGTGGACGGCCAGGTGCAGAACGGCTGGTTCTGCTGAGACCTGTCGTCCCGGGGGCCGCGTGTGGCACTTCGCCTTGCGCGGGCCTCGGTCCCTATCAGAATCCACGCGCACGACGGCGGCCTTCACCCTGTCCCGAGGAATCGCGCGCACGCGCTCGGTCGATGTCGCCAGCCATGCCCAGCAGTGTGGTTCCCGTTCACCACGTCTTCAAGCACGAACCGCAGCTCCTGCGCGCTGGGTGCAAAGGTCGGACAGCTCGTCGCGCAGGGTGCGGCCGACGGCGCCGAGATTCGAACGGGCGTAGAGGGCAAGCTCGAGCCCGTCTACGGCAGGAAAGCCATCCTTCTCGCCCAGCACGCGATGGCCGGACTGCACGCTACTCGCAGGTAACAGACTGACGCCGAGCCCAGCGCTCACCGCCGCGCAGAGGCTCGCGAGGCTTGAACTCGAGTAGCCAATCCGCCACGCCCGCCCGCGGCTCTCCAACGCGTGGATCATGTCCTGCCGATAGAGCGCCCCCACGGGGAACGCCACGAGCGGCAGCGCATCCGTGCCACCCTCGCATCGCGCCGTCACCGGCTGCGTCGCGCTGTCGACCCAGCACAGGGACTCCGTCCAGCGCGCATGGGAATCGCTGTCGGCGCCCCACTGCTTGACCAGCAGCAGATCGAGCTCGCCGTTGCGGTAGAGGCGCAAGAGGTGGTGGCTCAACCCACACTCGACCTCCAGACGTAGGCGCGGTCGCTCGGTTGCGAAGCGCGTCAGCAGCGGCATCAGCGCTTCGCCCCCGAGATCCTCGGGCACGCCTAATCGCAACACACCGCCGCTGCCGCCGGGGTTCAGCTCAACGGTCGCCTCCTCGGCCAGGCGAAGGATGCGCTGCGCATAGCCAAGCAGGCGCTCCCCCTCTTCCGTGGGCACTACGTGACGCTGGCTGCGGTTCAGCAGCCGGCAACCCAGGCTCTGCTCAAGGCGGATGAGCTGCTGGCTGACGGTCGATTGGGTCAGGTGCAGGCGCTCGCCGGCCCGGGTGAAATTTCCCGTTTCGACGACCGCGACGAAGCTTCGCAGCAAGAAGAGATCGAGCATGCGGGTGTCTCCACGAGGAGCTCTCGGTCAAACTATTCAGGACTCCACTATGAGTCATTCTGGTATTTCGTTTTCGCATGAAACGGCACTGAGCTGCTCCCCAATTTTCGGACCCGTTGAAGTGTGAAAGCGTCCTCGCGGCCAGGAGGCAGGTCGGTCGTGAGGAGCCGCGTGCTGACCGAGGAGCAGATGGTCCGCACTCTGCGGGAGGCGGAGACCCCTGGTTCCAGCGTGGTGGGGGCGGCGCTCAATGCGACGCGCCGATGACCTCGCCCGCCTTGTCGCAAGGCCGGATGCAGATTCGATGCTCCCATGACGCAGCGACCGGATTTGGGGCAGGGGCAGCGGGCCCCAGCGGATGTCCAACAACTTGAGCGGTGCGCGCCAGGGCCCGCTCCGGCATCGCTCGCCGCGTCATGCATGCGTCTTGGAGTGAATCCCAATGCTCGCAACAAAGCACTGCCACCTGCGGTCCATTGCAAAACGTCTCCATGACCTGTCTGTTTGAACGCTCTCCCAAAGGAGAAGGTCATGGCAAACCGAGGGTTCGGCCTGGAAGTCTGCTGCTGTATCGCGCTGTTGGGATGGGGATGTGGCGGAGTGCCTCCAGGCACGGACGAGCCGCCCAGCGAGACGCGGGCGGAAACACGTCTCCAGGAAGCCTTGGAGGAGGAGTCCACCCCTGGGTCGAGCGTGGAGCTGCGGCAGTTCCAGGCCTATCCGATTTCCATCGAGCATGGCCGGGACGGCAAGCGGGTCCTCTTGGCCTACCTCACTGGAACCGCCGATTTCGGAGCCGGTCCCGTCTCCGTGCCGGGGGGCGGCCGTGGCATCGCGCTGGTGGGCTACAAATCCAATGGCGCCGTCAAATGGGCTCGGGCCTTCGTGACCAGCAGCGCGTCAGTGATTGGCCCGTCCCTCGACAAGCGAGGGAACCTTGCCTTGGTGGTGGGAAAGTCGTTCGGGCCAGACATCGACTTTGGCGGAGGCCCCATCTCCGCCACACGTTTCATCGTCGGTCTGGACCGGTCCGGCGGTTTCCGCTGGGTTCGCCCCATCACTGGCCAGGGCTTCTTCCAGCCCTACCAGATTGTCGCCAGCCGCTCCGGCGACATCACCATCGCGGGGGTCTACAACGGCGTCGTGGATTTCGGGCAGGGCCCGCTCGCCTCACCTCTGGACACGGCCTTCATCGCCCAGTTTTCCGCCGATGGTACGCCCCGCTGGAGCCATATCTTTCCTGACGTGAAAGGCAGTGAGGCACCCGGGCTGGCGGTGGATGACGACGGGACCTTGTATCTGGGTGGAACCATCACCACCGCCTTCAGCGGAGACGGCAGCTACTACGGCGACTTCTTTCTCAAGCGGTTCACTCCCGGAGGCACCCTCGTCTGGACCCGGCGTGTCCTGGGCCCCCTGGGCAACGTGAGGCGTCTGGCCATGCATGGCAACCGGGTGGCGCTGACAGGCTTCTTCCGCGAGCCCTTCTCCTTCGCGGGGCAGACCGTGACGAACTCGAGCGGGTGGGGCGCCTTCGTCTTGGCCTACTCGACTTCAGGCGCGGAGTCCTGGGGGCGGGGCTTCGCGAACAACGGCCGGTCCATCGACGTGTCGTCAAAGGGCGAGGTGGTGGTGGTCGGTGAGTACGTGACGGGAGACTCGATCGCCGGAGTCCCGCTCCCACCGGTGCCGCCGGGCGGGGACAGCCGGAGCATCTTCACCGCCAGCTTCGAGCGTTCGAATGGACGACTCCGCTGGGCGCGAGGGTTTCCCTCCACCGGCAGCTGGGTCGCCGATATCGACATCGACAAGCAGGGCCTGAGCCGGGTCGTGGGGTACTTCTCGGGAGCCACGGACTTTGGAGATGGGCCGGTGACTCCCGTGCCCCCATCGA
The DNA here is from genome assembly GCF_900101905.1 of Myxococcus virescens. Taxonomy (NCBI): domain Bacteria; kingdom Pseudomonadati; phylum Myxococcota; class Myxococcia; order Myxococcales; family Myxococcaceae; genus Myxococcus; species Myxococcus virescens. The sequence goes on from NZ_FNAJ01000019.1 coordinate 71,355, forward strand.
CCGGGTTCGTGCTGGGACTTGCGCGCTGAGGTGAGGCGTTCGTCAGGGAGCGTGCGCGAGAGACGGAAGCGATTGTCTCCCGCGCCATGAGGATGCCAAGAAGTTGGGGCGGGAGCCGAACTTCAAAAAATCCTCACGCTTGTCCGTACAGCGTGGTCAGGGCCGTGATGTCGCTCGAGGTGAACTCGCCGGTCGTCCCCACGGGGAAGCAGGAGTTCATGAGCGAGCCACCTGCTGTGGTCGTGGTTGGCGTCCCGGGAACATGAATGGCACCCACTCCTGCTGGGCCTTCGTTGCTCGAGGAGTTGTTTAAGGGTATTCGCCCTTGGCGTCAGTCGATGCGGTGGTGTCGGGACGGTCCTCACCGGCGGGGCTCGCAGCCTCCCGTGCCTCAACTGAAGTATTCGCCAGGGCCGCGGGCCCTGTCACTTGACAACCCACAATCCCCTCGTTACCACAAGGCAAACCGCTGACGTTCGAGGTTGATGCGCAGGAGGCCTAGATCACCCTGAGGCCCCGCCCACACACTGGGCGGACATCGGCTGTTGAAACAGCCGAAGGGGGCGTCGTGTGCCCCTCTCCCGCATCAAATTGGTAGGATTCCTCCGTGAACGTCTCACGCAAGGAGCTGCGCGTCCTGAACGTGCTGGCTCAGGGCGGGCGTATTCTGAAGCACAAGGATGAGAACGGTAAGTTGACCCATGTGGCGTGTGTCACGCCAGAGGGCTGGCAGTTGTCGCTCTGCACGCTGGAGGTCTTCCAGCAGTTGAAGCGGCGAAAGCTCATCTCCTCGATGAAGGGCGGCCCGTACCTCATCACCCGACTGGGGCTTCATGCGCTCTGCGGAAGTTCAAAGACACGCTAGCGATGCGCTCAGAATTGCCTCAAGAGGATGAGGATGCACCTGAGTAACCGTTCAGGAGGGGCGGCCTTCGTCGCGTGTCATGGGCCGCCCCGTTGGATCAGGATTCGCGATTCGTTTTGCCGACCTGGATGCGGTCCATTGCCCCGGACCCTGACCGTTGTTACGGCGTGAGGACCCAGCGGCTCATCGTGCGCATCGCTCGCCCTCCATGACGCGCGTCATGTCGCAGCGACCGAATTTTGGGGAGGCACAACGGTGGGTTCTTACGGTCAAAGTGTCCACCATGTCCTGGCGCATCGTCTTTGTCTTCTGCATCCTTTCGTTGCTGTCCCCCCTGGCGGTGGCCCAGGAGGTGCGTCCGGCTCACAAGTCCGTGCTCCTGCTCATTCCCGAGGATACGGCGCTGCCCGCCATGGCGACGCTCGTCGCCAGTCTCCGCTCCTCCTTGTGGGAGGCCCAGGGCGGCCCAATCACTCTGGATGTCGAGAGCCTGGATCTGGGGTGGGCCCGGGGGGATGCCTACACACACGCCCTGCACACCTGGTATCTGGCCAAATACCAGGAGCGCCGGCCGGATGCCCTCATTGCCTTCCGCTCCGACGCCATCCAGTTGGCCCAGCAGCTGCGCCGGGAGCTGTGGCCGGATATCCCGATGATTGTCCTCTCCGAGGACGAGCGGCTCTGGGAACAGCAGCCTCGCCTGGAGCGGGTGGCGGGCCTCTGGCTGCGTTATGACATGCGGGCCACCGCGGAGCTGGCCCTGCAGCTGCTGCCCGGCACTCGGAGGCTGGCGTTCGTCAACGGCTCCAGTCCCTGGGAGCGCGCGCAGCAGGAGCAGATGGTGCGAGAGCTGCAACCGTTGCTGGCGCAGCGGGGGCTGGAGTTCATCGACCTGAGCAACCTGCCGCTGTCCGAGTTGCTCCAGCGCGCGAGGACCCTGCCGGACGACACCACGGTCCTCACCTTCAGCTTCATGACCGATCCCAGCGGGAGACCCTTCGTGGGGCGCGAGATTGCACGCATGTTTCTCTCCGCCAGCAACCGGCCCTGCTTCGCCCTCCACGAGACCGTCCTGGGGCTGGGGTTTGTCGGCGGAGCGCTCGTCAGCTACGAGGCCGTGGGCCAACAGCTGAGCATGCTCACCTCCCGCGTGTTGGGCGGAGCGCAGGAGGAATTCCTCGCGCCCCTGAAGCCGGCATCCGTGGACACGCTGACGGTCGATGCCCGCGCGCTGCGGCGCTGGGGCATCCCCCGTGAGCGGGTGCCTCCCGGGGTGCGGCTCGCCTTCGACGAGCCCACGCTCTGGGAGCGCTACCGCTGGTGGGGGCTGGGGGCGCTGACGTTCAGCGGCCTGCAGGCGCTGGTGGCCGGGGGGCTCGTGGTGGAGCGCCGCCGCCGCATGCGTGCCCAGGCCAAGCTCCTCGAGCGCCAACGCCTGGAGAAGCTCGCGGAGATGGAGGCACGTCGAACCTTGGATCAGCTGGCCCACGTGAGCCGGGTGGCCGCCCTGGGCGAGCTGGCCGCCTCGCTGGCCCATGAGCTCAACCAGCCCCTGGCCGCAATTCTCAGCAACGCCCAGGCCGCACGGCGCCTGCTGAATGCCACCCCCGCGGAGCTGGATGAGATGCGCGAAGCCCTCGGGGACATCATCTCCGACGGCAAGCGCGCGGGCGAAGTCATCCACCGCATGCGTGTGCTGCTCAAGCGGGGGGAGCCAAGGCAGGAGCTCCACTCACTCAATGACCTGGTGTGCGAGGTGGCGCGCCTGCTGGTCAACGACATGCACCTGCGCGGCGCGGACCTGCACCTGGCGCTGGCCCCGTCGCTGCCCGCCGTTCAGGGGGACGGAATCCAGCTCCAGCAGGTGGTGCTCAACCTGCTCATCAACGCCATGGATGCCATGGCCGATGTCCCCGCGGGCCAACGCCAGGTGCAGGTCCGCACCGCCTCGCCAGTCCCGGGGCAGGTGGAGCTGAGCGTGCAGGACTCGGGAAGTGGCATCGAGCCGTCGCGGCTGGCCCTCATCTTCGAACCCTTCTACTCCACCAAGGAACACGGGCTGGGCATGGGGCTGTCCATCAGCCGCTCCATCGTCGAGGCACACGGCGGATGCCTGGAAGCCGAGAGCCCTCCCGGGCAGGGAGCTCTGTTACGGTGTGTGCTTCCAGCGGCTCACACGGAGTCCTCGTCATGATACAAGCCCCCGCCACCATCTTCCTCGTGGACGACGATGCGTCCGTGCTGCGGGGGGTGGGGCGGCTGCTGCGGGCCGCCGGCCATGCCACGAAGCCCTTCGCCTCGCCCTCCGAGTTTCTCGCACAGCTGTCCGGGGACCTTCCGGGCTGCGCCGTACTGGACCTGCGGATGCCGGGGCTGAACGGGCTGGAGTTGCAGCAGGCCATGGAGTCCAAGGGCTGCCACCTCCCTGTCATCTTCATCTCTGGCCACGGGGATGTGCCGGCAAGCGTCAGGGCCATGAAGGCCGGCGCCGTGGACTTCCTCCTCAAGCCCTTTGATGAGCAACAACTGCTGGGCGCCATCTCCCAGGCCTTGACGAAGGACGCGGCGGCCCGCGCCGGCCGGGCCGAGACGGCCGCGCTGCATGCGCGTCATGCCGTCCTCACGCCCCGCGAGCGCGAGGTCTGCGCGCTGGTCGCTCAGGGGCTGACCAACAAGCAGGTCGCCCAGCGGCTGGGCACCACCGAGAAGACCATCAAGGTGCACCGCGCCCGCGTCATCCAGAAGCTGGACGTGGACTCGGTGGCGGAGTTGGTGCGGTTCGTGGACCGGCTGGGCCAGGGCTGAGCCCGCGCAGTGGAAGCACCCGGTTCAATCTCCATGCGCTGACCTTCGCATCAGTGGGACGGCCGAGCTCGCGCACCTGATGCCTGGCATCTCACGGCCCGATGACCTGCGCCCCTCCTGCGGCTGGAGACCATCACCGTCCATGCGCTCCCAGCCAGCGAGCCCTCCCTGGGCGCCGAGGGTTCATGCGCCCGGGACGAGGAGGGCGGGGTGGGCGTCCTGTGTGTCGGTCATCATCCGCTGGAGGTGAATACCGACAACGTGGCCGGTGATGTCGCGGCTGTGCGGCGCCTCCACACCAAGGCTCCGTAGCGCGCTCCTACCTCGGGGACCCTCCTGTCCGATGCGTGGCTCGGAGCGGACACAATGCCGGGTTCTTCCGCCTCGCTGTAGTAGGTTTGCGTGAATGGTAAGCACTTCAAGGCTGGTGTTGCTCGGATTCTTCATCCTCGCCTCTGCCGGGGCCTCCGCCGCGTCCGCCCAGGCTGGTGCCGCGAGGTCCATCGGGGAGGCATCGAAGCGAGTGGAGCGTGCGCGCGCCGACCTCGCGACGGCAGTGCAGCGGATCGAAGTGGAGCCGCCGCGCAACGCCGACCTCGACGCCGCCCTCGCGGCGGTGGAGGCGCTGAAGGTCGCGCTCGACGCCGGAGCGAGTTTCGAGACGGAGGACCTCGAGTACGCGAAGCTGGTCCTGGCGGCGCGCAAGCAGCTCCGGACGCAGCGGGAGTACGTCGACGAGCGCCGGGCCAAGGTCCACATCCACGAGTACCGCCGACGCATCGACGGCGCGCTCGCGCCCCTGAACGAGCGCATGGCGAAGCTCGGCCAGGGGGACCCGGGCTCCAAGGCGATGGACGAGGCCCGCGCCGCGGTGGACGCGCTCGTGAAGCTGGCGGAGGAGGGCCGGCCTCTCAAGAGCCAGGACCCGAAGTTCTCCACGTACCTCACCGAGGTCGAGGCGACCCTCGCCCGTCACCGGAAGACGCTCGATGAGCGGTGGCTGCAGCTGTCGGCGCAGAAGCAGCGGGGCCTTCTGGATGAGAGCCGCAAGTCCCTGGCGAGCTCGCTCACCGAGGTGGGCAAGGCCTGGTCGGACGAGAAGTTCGCCGCCACCGACAAGGCGGTGGCCGCGCTGCAGAAGCAGCTCGAGGAGGGCAGGCCGCTCGAGGCGCAGGACAAGGCCTATCGCGCGGAGGCGGAGAAGGCCCGCGCCGAGGTCACCCAGGCCAGGCGCCGGATGGATGAGCTCGTGGCGCAGGCGGGTGTCTCGCGGGTCAAGGTGGAGCTGGAGCCTGCCCATGAAGAGCTCCGTGCGTCCGCCAAGGCGCTCCGGGTGAAGCGGCCCGCGCCCGAGCAGCTCTCCGAGGCCAAGACCGCGGCGTTCGTCGTCCGGAAGCTGGTGGACAAGTACGAGCCGCAGGCGGCGAGGAGCCAGGCCATTGGCCAGTACCTCGCCGAGGTGAAGAACACGCTCGTCGAGGTGGAGGTGGCGCTCCAGGTCCGCACCCTCGACGCGGCGCGCGCCGAGGTCGTCCAGGCGCTGCGGAACGTCGAGAAGCGGTCCGTGACCGCCGAGCAGTTCGAGGAGGCGAAGACGGCGATGGTCGTCCTGGAGAAGACGCTCGAGACGGTCCACGTGAAGAACCCCGCCATCAGCCCGGTCGCCGCCGACGCGCGTCAGCTCCTCAAGGACGGGCGGGCGACGATGGAGCGGCGCCGGTACGAGGTCGACCTGCAGCAGCAGCGCGCGAAGGTGGACGAGGCCCGGAAGAACGCGGTGGCGCTGGTCACCCAGGTCCAGAAGGAGACGCCCTCGGAGGCGCAGCTCCAGGCGGCGGAGAACGCGGTCAAGCAGATTGGCGTGGTGCTGGAGGCGGGTGCCGCCCTCGTCAAGAAGGACCGTGACTACGCGCTGTACGCCAAGGAGTCGAAGGAGCGGATGGCGGAGCTGAACGACCGCATCACCCGGCGGAAGATTGTCCTGGCCGCGGCGGATGCCCGGGTCCAGCTCGCGTCCCGGCTGGCCGCCACGAAGGAGCAGCTCGAGGTCGCCAAGGCCATCTCGGCGACCGACGCCGAGGTCGAGACCGCTTCGAAGAGCGTGGACGCGATCATGCAGATGTTCGAGACGCACGCGGCGCTGGAGCGGCAGGACGCGGGCTACGCGGCGTCCGCTGAGCGGTCCCGCGCCGACTGGCTGAAGATGGTCGAGGCGCTCGAGTTCGCGAAGCAGGCGAGGGCGCTGCGCCGGCTAACGGGTGAGGCGCTGGACGTCGCCGGCAAGGCGGCGGCATCCGCCGCGTCCTCCGCGGACCTGCGCAAGCGCAGGGCCCTGTACACGAGCGCGGCGGAGAAGCTCAAGGCCTGCCAGGAGGAGGGCGCCCGGATGGTGAAGGAGAACGCCAGCCTCGCGGCGGTCGACGTGCTCGTGGACGGGGTCCGCACCCAGCCCCAGGACGTGATGGCCCAGTGTGCCCAGAAGGCAGAGGCCCTGCAGGCGCCCCTGAAGCGCGTCGACGTGGAGCTCCGGTTCCAGGAGGGCCAGCGGAAGGCCTACGACGCGGCGAAGGCCCACCTCTCCAAGGGGCGCAAGAACGAGGCGCTCGCGCAGCTCAACGATTGCATCGCGGAGGGGCGCATCCTCGAGAACCGATACCCCGACTTCAAGGCGCAGAAGTTCGACATCGGCGGCGCCAGCATGAGCATGCTGGAGCTGGTCCAGGTCTGCGCGAAGGAGCGCAAGGCGCTGCAGCCTTCTCCTTGAGCCTCCGGTCCAGGGGCCTTCGCTCAGCGTTGAAGGCCGCATGGGCCACCTGGATGCGCGCCTTCCCTACGACCTGGAAGGCGCGCATCAGGGCGCCCGTGGATTCAGTACACCACCACTGAGGCGTAGACACTGGTGCCGTTCGTGTAGGCCACCAGGGCACCGCCGTTCGAGGGGAGCGCCGCGACTGCTGGCGCGGCGCCCGGCCCTACTGTCCTGGCATCCGTGGCCAGAATCATGGCGGCCCCCACGAGCATCCGGTCCAACTGGATGTCGCCCGTCCCCCGCTGGGACACGATGTAGCCGTTGCCGAGCGCGTCCGCGTCAATCGCCCGGAAGGGAGCGGGACCGATGTCCGTGGGGAGGCCCGGCACCTGGGTGCTTGTCCCCGGCGCGGACATCGGGATGACGTCCACGTTGTCGTCCCCGAAGGAGCCCGTGACGTAGATGAAGCCGTTGGAGCCCGTCCAGTCCGAGAAGAACGCCTGCCCCGGTGGGGAGCTCTGTGGGCCGAAGGTGGTCCCCTGGTCGCTGCTGCGGCGGATGCGGAAGGAGGGGTCGTCGCTCACCGAGAAGACGTCTCCGCTGATCTTGTCCACGATGACGTCGAAGAAGGCATTGTTCTGGTCTACATCCGTCACGGTGAAGTCATTCGCGCCTCGCGCGAAGTTCTGGAGGACGCTCACCCCCGTGGAGCCTCGCGAGACGGAGATGTAGAGGGCGTTGCCCCGGGAATCCAGACTGACGGTAGGGTTGGCCGCCGGGCTGAGGACCCGCGGCGCCTCCCAGCTTGCTCCCGCGTCAATGGTCCGGGTGAATACCAGCGTGCCCGCGCTGGTGGCCGCGACGTAGGCAATTCCAGTGGGGCCGCCTTCAATCGCGACTTCCGCCGCGTTGGTGATGCCCAGGGGCGTGGGGCCCACCCAGGTGTGGCCACGGTCCACGCTCACGCTGACATGGACCGCGCCACCGCAGCTCATGACGACGTAGAAGCGCCCCAGTGCATCCACCGCCGCCTTACGGCCCGGGTTCGAGTTGGCCGTGGTGCAGTTCAATGCCCCGCTGATGAGCGTGGGGGGCACATTCGAAAAGGCATCCAGTTGGCACGCGGCGTCGCAGCCATCCCCGGGAGTCGTACCGCCATCGTCGCACTGCTCTCCCGTCACACTGTCGACCAGTCCGTCGCCGCATACCTCCACGCCATGGCAGTCCGCTCGGCAGCCGTCTCCCGCGACGCGGTTGCCGTCGTCACACACCTCACCCGAATCGATGTAGCCGTCGCCGCAGACAGGCGGGCCCCTGACGGTGATGACGACTGTGGCGGTATGGGAGGTCAGCGCGCCATCGTTGGCCGTGAAGGTGAACACGTCCTCCCCCTGGAAGTCCGCGGCCGGCGTGTAGAGCAATTGGCCGCCCGTCCCGGACAGGGTGCCGTGAGCGGGAGCCGACACGGTGAACGCGAGCGCATCCCCATCCACGTCCGTGGCCTCCAACGTGATGGGCGTCGGCGTGTTGTAGCCCACCGTCACAGCGGCCGAGGCAGCCACGGGCGCGTCGTTGACCGGAGTCACTGTGACCGAGACGGTGGCCGTTGCCTGCTTCTTGCCGTCGGAGACCGTGACCTGGAAGGTGTCCTCTCCGGCGAAGTTCGCGTTCGGGGTGTACGTCACCGATGCTCCCGTGCCCGTGAGCATTCCATGGCCGGGCAGGGTGAAGGAGAAGTCGAGCACGTCGCCATCCGGGTCCACCGCGGGGATGGTGATGTCCACCGGGATGTCCTCGGAGGTGACCGCGTGGACGTCCTCGACCGCGGGTGCTGAGTTGTTGTCGCAAACGCTTGGCTGCCCCGTGCAGGTGTAGCCCGGCTCCACCTCACAGACACTGTTACAGCCGTCTCCCGAGAGCTGATTGCCGTCGTCACACTTTTCGAACCCGCCCAGCACCCCATCACCACAGAAGGCCCGTAGCGACGTCTCCACCGCGTCCACCAGGTAGAGCGCGAGCACTGCGCCCCTCAGTCGCACGTAGCGATAGGGCACGTTCCCCGGGTACGTCGCCACCGCCACATGCGTCCCCAGGCCCAACTCCACCAGATGCAACGAGCTGGAGCCGATGAAGGTCCCGTCCGCCCTCAGGAAGTCCACCTGCGCCACCAGCGCCAACGACAGACCCTGGTAATACACGCGCAGGTCGCCGGTGCCTTCCTCTCCCTGGCCCAGGTCCAGCACCAGCGCCGTGTTGAGCAAGCCCAGCAGTGTCGCGGCCTGCCCGTCCGGAGCGCCCAGCGCTGCGCTCGCGTTGAGCACCGTCGCCGTGGTGCCTGATGCCACCGCGTCCGCATACGGGTCCCACGTCGACGAAGCTTCCGGACGCTCACGCGTCAACGCCCCGCTGTCCTCTTGCGACACCCCATTCTCCAGAGGAAGTCCCTTCTCCTCCAGGGACTCCACACCACATGCGCCCAGTGACAAGGCCAGCGTCACGCCCAGTCCCCATGACCGCAGCACACCAGAACGGCTTCGCATCGACTGTCTCCCCCCGAGGAGCACGATGAAGCCCGGAATGGGCCGTCCCCCTCATGGAATGCACGACGCCACTTCACGCGCTCGGCTGCTCGGCGCGCAAGACGCGGATGGCCAACGTCGTCCCGACATCCGCCGTCAGGCACTTGCGTTCCATGGACACAAAGTTCCTGGCATGTATCGCCCGCCTCCGCGAATCGACGGGGCCGTGAGGGGGGAAGGGCAGCGCTATCACTCACCTTTCCAGGCGAGTGGATCGCGCCCAGTTCATGATTCTGCGCCTCTATGAGACAGGGCCAGGCGCCGCGCCGGGGCATCCGGCTGCTGGCCTCCGAGTTCGGCGGCTGGGTCAGGGCTGACAGCCCGCGCTGTGTAAGCACCTGGTCCAATATCCATGCGCTGGCATTCAGAGTAGAGGTGGCCGCGCTGACGCGACCCTGTATCTGCCCGGCATGACTCCAGAGCCGCTTCGCACGAAAAATCTACCCCTCCCATTTCTTGTCTTTTGAAGGTTGCATCGAACCCACAACCCGGCGCTTCATGTTGACAGCGCCCATGTCGGGCTCCCCACGAGGAACGTTCATGTCATATTTGCTTTCACGATGGCTCACAGTGCCAGCCGCCGCATTGCGCGCTGGATTGGTGATGGGACTGGCCGCCAGCACGCTCGGCGCCTGTCGCGACAATGACCCGCCGCCCAACGTACCGCCGGTAGCCCGCAACGTTGCCCTCGAGACGGTGGAAGACACGCCCCTCGAGGTGAGCCTGCCGGCCAGCGGCAACGGGGCACTTGCTTTCACCATCGTCGACGCACCGGACCACGGCACATTGAGTGAGATCAGCGCCAATGGCTCCGTCACCTACACCCCCGGCGCCGACTACAATGGCGAAGATGCGCTCATCTTTCGCGCCACCAACCGCCAGGGCCAAAGTGCCGAGGCCACGGTGACCATCACCATCACCCCAGTGAATGACACGCCCACGCTCTCCCCAGTGGCCGACCAGCGCATCACTGCTGGCAGCTCGACCGGCGACCTGGGCTTCACCGTGGGCGATGTGGAGACCGCTGCCGACAACCTCACGGTCATCGCCACGTCCTCCAACACCGACCTGGTGCCCAACGAACCCAGCAATCTCGTTCTCGGCGGCTCCGGCTCCAGCCGCACCCTCTCCGTCGTCCCCGTCGCCAGCGCCAGTGGCTCGACCACCATCACCCTCTCGGTGAGTGACGGCTCCGACACCACCTCCACCACCTTCACGGTCGACGTCACCGGTCTTGCGAGCCTCTACTGGGTGACTGCTGCCGGCTCGCTGTGGAGGGTTGACGTGAACGGCACGAATGCCATTGAGCTCGAGACGGGCATCAGCGGGGCATCTTCCATCGCAACCGACCCGGTAACCCGTACCCTCTTCTACACGCGCGACAGCGCAATCGTTCGAGCGGACAGTGATGGGGCGAACCCGGTCGATATCGTGGCGAACGGAGGCCTCCCCAGCGGGCTGGCAGTCGATTCGACGAACCGCAAGCTGTACTGGTCCGATTTCAACGGAGGTCGGGTCATGCGCGCCGAGCTGGACGGAAACAATCCCACGCAGATCGCTGGTGGCATCGATAGCCCGTCTGCCATCGAGGTCGATGTTCCGAACGGCAAGGTGTATGTTATTACCTATAACAACACCAAGCTCATACGATTCAATCTGGATGGTACCAACCTGGAGACCCTCGCCTCAGGCCTGGGCGGGCTGGGCGTGGGCCTGGCGGTCGATTCGAGCGGCGGGAAGGTGTACTACTCGACCCGCGGCAACAGCATCTATGTCGCCAACCTGGACGGCACCGACGTCACCCCCCTGGTGACCAACCAGACCACCGCTCATGGGATTGCCATTGATGTCACGGCCGGGCGGCTGTACTGGGCGGATTGGCTGGGGGGGGTGATCCGGAGCGCCGATCTGGCCGACGGAAGCGATATCCAGGACCTGAACTCGGGCAGCGTCAGGAACTTGGGTCTGGCCTGGATGCCTGCGCCGTAGCCAGGAGCAGGTGGCTGTACCTCGCCGGATCGTAGAGACACTGGGTTGGTGGTAGTTCGGCCGCCTGCCTCTGCATCAACGCTCGCCGGGCTTGTCTCGGCGAGCGGAAGTCGTGATTCTCCAGCAGCCAATGCTCGTTGTACCGGGGGGCCACTCCAGCAGGGGCCGTCGGCGTTCCTCTGCGGTGGCGAAGGCGCGCCCAGCGCAGCCGTTAGAGGTGTGCCCGATGAGCGGTGACGCACGAGGCCCGCGTTCTGGCGTGGTTGACGCGGACCGGCACCTCGCTCGTTCTGTCACATACACGATTGTGGTTTCTCCCCGCACCTGGATGCCTCGCGGCGCGTCGCTCATGCTCGTACCGTGATGGACGCCGTCCACCATGTGCTGCCTGGTTCCGGGGGGAACCGTGATGACTCGAAACGGAGTGATGCGGTCAATTGGCATGGCGCAGGCGCCCGTCGCTCTCCTGTGCGGCTGTGGCGCCGAGGGCCGCCCGGGCTTGCTTCGCCAAGAGGACATGGCGCCCTACTCGATGGCAGTGAAGCCTGACGGCACTGTCTGGGAATGCGTCGCCACGCCTTCATCCACGAACCACTCATAGTCGACTCCATGGTCACGGGCGGCCAAGGCGTCGCCGACTGCCAGCATGGAGCCAGCCGAGCCGCTGTTCGGATCCGGAGCAAAGTGGGATGCCACGAGGAATCCCCGGGAGCGAACGGTCAATCATGGAGGCATCGCCGGCCCCGCGCCTGTGTGAAAGACAATGCGAGGCGCCCTTCATGCCCCCTCCTCACCCGCAGACGTCAGACGCGGGAGTCCTGGACTCAGGGCGCGCACGCAAGGACGGCCTGGACGTGCTCCGGGCTTTGGCCATCGTTTCGGTGCTCTGTTTCCACGCCCCGGAGTCCGTGCGGCGGGCCCTGCCGGAGGTGCTCCGTGCCAGCTTTGAAGTGGGCTGGGTGGGCGTGGACCTGTTCTTCGTCCTCTCCGGCTACCTCATTGGTCGGCAGGTGTTCGCGATGGAGGACTCAGCGCCTCTGGGACTTCAGCTCCGCACGTTCTGGCTCAAGCGGTGGATGCGAACGCTTCCGCTCTACTTTGTCGTGCTCGCCTTCTATGCACTGAAGCCATGGTTGTTCGGGACACCCTTCGTGGGCGGAGGTTGGCACTACCTCGTCTTCCTCCAGAACTACGTCGGCGTGCGCGACTTCGTACAGAGTTGGTCGCTCTGTGTCGAAGAACACTTCTACGTGGTCTTGCCGCTGCTCGCCTTCGGCCTGCGCGCCCGCTCCGCCCCCGCATGGGCATGGCTGATGCCCTTGCTCCTGAGCTTGGGGGCCCGGGCCTGGGAGGTATACACCGCCACGCCGGGCCTGCTGCCCGCGGAACAGTGGGTGCGATTGCAGTGGCGCACCCACCTCCACCTGGATGGACTCGCGGTGGGTGTCTTTCTCGCGAAGGCTGCGCCGCGCTGGCAACGGTGGCCTCAGGCCTGGCGGAGGGCCTGCGGCGCGATGGGCGCCCTGTTGCTCGGGGTGTCCTTGGCTGTGTGCGTGCCTCACCTGCCGGACTGGGGAGGCGTGTGGATTTTCGCGGGGCTCGCGGTGGGATTTGGCGGGCTGCTCGTGGCCACGGAAGCGGTTGCGCTGCCCGTACCGCTGAGAGGTCTCGTGTACCAGGCCGCGGTCCTCTCCTATGGCACCTATCTCTGGTTCTGGGTCGTGGCACGCGTGTTCGAGCGGCGAAACCTGACCTTGGGTGTGTGGGGATTGGATCTGCTCGCCTTCATCACGGTGACGCATGGGGTCGCATGGGTGACCCACGTCGCGGTGGAGAGACCTGCCCTGCGGCTCCGGGACAGGCTGCTCGCGTGGCAGGCCTCGCGGGCGGAGGCGCGTGTCGGGGTGGTGGCACCCGGACGCTAACCGCTCGGCAGTACAGACATGGGCGCAGGACCCTTCGGGGCACCACCCACTCGGCCCTCTGGTTGGCGCAGGTCGAAACGCAGGCCACCGCTGCCGAGCGAGCCTGTCTCGCCAAGCACGCCGCGGGACGGCGGCGACTCGTGGTTCCGAGGCACGGCGGGGCCTCCTCCTCGCGTCATTCGAAGACCGAGCGCGTGCGTCCCGGCAGGCCATTCAGGCAGTCATTTCGAGCCCTGCTCGAGCTTCCGCAATTCTCGCTCCGCGTACTTGCGTTGAGCCGCGGTGACCTTGCGCTGGAGGAAGGACCGATAGGCCTTGATGGCCTCAGGTCTCTTTCCCATGTCCCGAAACAGGTCTCCCCGATTCAGGTTGAGCACGTTGCGCTCGTGGCCCGTTGCGGTGAGCAGCGCCATGCATTCGTCGAAGACAGCCTCGGCCTGGGACCACTCCTTGTGGGACCACAGTGCGAAGCCGAGGTTGTTGAGGATCTCCGCCTGGAGGTCGATGGTCGCCTCCAATTGCTGGTTCAGTTGTTCCCGCAGGGTTGCGTTCTCGACGGTGAACTCGTCCCGGGTTCCCCCAGCCATGGGCCGGCCGTTCTCAAGCCATGTTCGGTACAGCGTGGTCCACGCGCTGAGTGCCGCCTTCTGGTTCCCCGTTCTCCACTGAGTGAGCGCATCCTCGTTCGCGGCGAGCAGGCCTTGATGGGTGCGACGGAGGTCCTCCAACTCCTTCAGGTTTTCGACCCTGTTCTTCTCCGTCAGCCGCCCGTCCTCTTGCATCTCCTCGAGCTCCGGAAGGGAGTATTGGCGACCCATGTACGCTTCGCACGTGACGCCTGCCTCACCCGTCTGCGCGAACGTGCAATCACAGGACGGAAGCGCGGTGCCCTCACCCATCCTGCTCATGGTGTACGCAGTCTGGGGCAGCCGGATATACAGGTCGTCGGCGGAAACGGTCCCCTCGAGACACTCGCAGATCTCCCGTGTCATGGCCTTGCTGGCCGTGGCGTTCACCTCAGGGTTGATGCTGTCGATGACCCACAGGGCGCACTCATCCTGGGACGCGGCGAGCAGCCAGCGAGAGTTGGGCTGGTAGGACCAATTGAGCTCGCGAGCCCCTCCGTCCCTGGGGCCGAGTGCCTTCTCCAGGGCGGCAGCTGCCTCTGGAAAGGCCTCCGCGGGGGAGCGTGCCTCATCCGGGAAGAGGGAAACGGCCCATGCCTCCTTCGTGCGTTGGAGCCGGACCAGACACCGCTGAGGCGCATTTCCGAAGCCGATCGCGGCGGAGGTCTTGCTCTCGGGCTCGGGGATGAGCCGCGCCACCTCGCCCATCGGCGGACAGCCATTGAGCGGCAGTCTCGTTCGTGCCAGGGCCGGGGCAACGAGCTGCCCCGTACGTGGGTCCACCACGAAGAAGGCGTCATGGAAAGGGAGCTTGTCCGCGTACTGGCGGGTCCATCGGCTGGGGACGACGAAGTAGCCCACGTGAAGTCCGACCTCCGGGAGGTTGACCCAGCGCTCCTCGAAGACGAATCGTCCGCCGCGCCAGTCCTGGAAGGCGGGTGTCTTCTTGAGGTTCGCCGACGAAATCTCCAGGGAGGGCGCGGGCGCGACGGCGACCAGGAGTGGCAGGAGGAGTGGGAGCATGAGCGGTTCGTGAATGTATTCCTGGCGCGGCCTTCGCGTGAAGTCCGCGACCCAGTGGAGTTGCCCACGTTCATTCATGGGCGGAGCGGGAGACTCTTCAGGGGGACTCGACCGCCCGCATTCACGGCAGAGGCCTGCCTGCCCTCTGCGCTGTCGCTCGCCTCACGGTTTCGACCTCGACGCGGGAGCTACCGCGCCAGGCAGCGCGACTTCCGACGGGGGCAGCTTCGAGAAGACGGAGCCCGCGGAGCGGAGGGAGATGCGCTGAGAGCGCGCATAGGTTTCCACGAGCGCCGTGCGCATGGCCTTGGGCTCCGTGGGCCCATGGCGCGCCACGGTGCTGGCCAGCGCCTCCAGCAGATAGGCTTCGGGTACCATCAGCGTTCCTTGGCAGCCCACTCGAGTGCGCCCTTGGCCTGCGAGGACTCCCCGAGCGACGTTGCGGCCTCGAGGCTCTTCTTGGCGACGTCCGGGTTGCTCCTGGCGGCTTCAAGCAACTGCGGGTCGTTGAGCTGCTTCGCTGCTGCCTCGTCGGCGGCGAACTCATCCGGGTATTTCACCCGGAATTGCTGCACGGACTGCTGCTTCTGCTCACGGTGGAAACACCGGCCGAAGAGACACCACCTGTGACGCGCGTCGCCATGCTCATGCTCCAGGGTTCACGGACATGGAGTTGGAGTCCGGTCCTGGAGTATTTGAAAGCGCGGTCCAAAGTTGCTTGGCGATGTGAAAGAAGCATCGTCGGACCGAACCCTGGACCGGGCAGCGCGGGCGTGTGGGGCGCCCTCGTCCGAGGAAGTGAGGCGCGTCTCAGAGCGTCAGGCCGACCAACGGGGCCGAGGCGACGTCCGGGACGAGGCTGAGCCGCCGTCCCGGGTTCGTCGTCTGTCCAGTCGGCACGCACATCCAGCCCGACGAGGTGCCCCAGACGTGGGTGATGGCCCCGTTGTGATTCGCGACCAACTGCGGCCAGCCATAGGCGGCGCGGCCAGCGATGGGCGTCCCAGTCGGCAGGGACGCCGTGGTCGGTATCCGGTTCCACCTCCCGTTTGCCCCGAAGATGTGATGCACCCGGCTGAACTCCAGTGACAGGCCTTGCAGGCTTCCATCCGGCTGAATCACGGCGACCAGGTCGGCGCCGGGCTGCATGTCCACCTGGGTGTCACCCTTGTGCCAGCCGGAACCGTCAGCCCAGACATGGAACAGCCGGCCGTTGTCGTTGAACAGGCCATGAAGGTCCGTTCCATTGGCCGTCATCGAGAAGGTGCAGTTGCCCGACACCGTCACGGACGACGGGAACTTCTTCCAGCCATTGCCGTCGAAGGTGTGCCAGAGCCGTCCGTCCTCGAGCGTAAAGATCTGGGCCGAGGCATTGGCCGGGGTCCGCAGCACGTTGAGCGGCGCCCCCGGGTCCATCGCCAGGCCACTGCTCATCGTGGTCCAGCCGTTGCTGCCGGCGTAGACCAGCATCATCACGCCGTCGATGTTCGCCATGGCACGCGGTGACTGCCCAGGGCCCGGCGAGAACGCCCCGTAGGTCGTGTTGCCCGGCAGCACGAGGTTGCTGAGCATGTGGGCCCAGCCTCCCGCGGTGCCGAGATGACCGAGGCGCCGGTCCTCCAGCGGCAGACCGCCCCCGGTGCCGCCGCTGCCGGCGCCGACGTAGTCGAGCGGGTTCACCCGGGTGCCGCCGGCGGTCACCAGATGCCAGTGCAGATGCGGCCCCGTCGAGGACCCGGAGCCGGGTGCACCCGCAGCGCCCCCGGAGTACCCGACGATTTCTCCCTGTTGGACGTAGCGCTCGCCGCCGTTGAAGCCGGACAGGTGGAGGTATTGGCTCCTCATGCCGTTGGCCATCACGACGGTCGCGGTGTAGCCGCCCGTCCCGTTGTTCCAGTCGATCAGGAGCTGACCCGACGCGCAGGCCGGGAGCGGCGTACCAACGCCCATCACGTAGTCGATGCCGCCCAGGGAGCCGCGGTTGACGTGGTCCCACCACCCATCCGAGATGGAGTAGCCCGCGAATGGGTTGATGATTGTCTCTGCGGCGTGGGCGGTGCCAATCAGCAGGCCAGACCCGCCAAAGGCGGCGAAGCCTGCCGCGACACTGCCGGCACGCAGAAGGGAGCGCCGGGAGAATTGGTGCGGGTTGCGGGACTCGGGAGACATCAAAAACTCCAGTGGGGATGGGGAGAGGGCGTGAAGACTGTGGCTCGCTTTGTCACGGTCTGTGGCCCGCCCAGGCAGTCAGTGGAACCGCCGTGAGTTATTGGCGCTCAGGGGCGCGACAATCGCTTTATCGAATTGAGACATTACAGATATGCGAGAAATGGCGAGTGTCCTTGCTGGCGTCGCTCAAGCACCCGGTGACTGGCAAGGGACCCACGCGCATCTGGAAGAATTATCTCAGCCGATATCGTTTTGTTTCCGCCCAGCATGCTTGTTGGCGTTGTACCTGATGATGTGCGAGCCCGCGTCGAGGGGGCGACTGACCGGGCTGGTTGAATAATTCCGGCGGACTGGGACGCGTGTCCGAATCAGCCCCCATTACCGGGAGTTGGGTATCTCCCGCACTCCAATGGCCGAGACGCTCGACGCCCGCTCCGGTCCGGGCACCGCCAAGGCGCCTCCATCCGCACCGAGGGCTCACGATGAAGCCACCCCGCGAGTTCCGCACTGCGAAGTCTCAACCCTGAGCTGTCCGATTTGACGGGGGCAACTCCATGTGCCCCCTCCGCCTGACGATGCGTGCTGAGAGACGCGGTCACCTGCCCGAAGCGCTTCGTTTCGGAGCGGGGACATTCTCGCTGGGCGCAGGTGTAGGGGGCAGTAGCGTGTCGCCAGCAATGCGAAAGACCCGGTGGAGAGAGAGCAGGTATCCGGCTTTCGTCCCCTGCCCACTCAGGGTCCACACGGTGCGCCGGTTGGCACTGTTGAGCACCCGTGCCAGGACGGTGCGCGCGGGCTCCTAGGTGACAGCATCCACGGTAATGGGTGTCTCCAACTGGAGTCCGGGCGTGCCTCCCAGTTCGACGCGTGTCCCGCTCTGTCGGGTGACTTCGGCGCAGAGGGCCCGGAGGACCTCTCCCAGGGAACGCTCCTGACGAGACATTGTGATGGGAGTGTCCAGGGGAGAGCCCTTCACGGGCGTGATGTGCCAGAGCCCCCCGGCACGCACCAGGCGGAAGCGTGGGGCATCCTTTCCCGCCTGTTGGGCAAGGAGTCGCGTCAGCACCTCCTCCTGAAGCGTCACGTCCGCTCGGGTCGCCTCCGTCACGGTGTAGGTCAGGTCGAGGGGGCTCGCTGCCGGAAGAGCTCCCAGCGGTTCTTCGTAGGTGATGCCCCAACCCTCTCGCGTCTCCAGCCGCTTCGCGGCGGTGGCGAGCGGCTGGGGCGAGTCCTTGATCGTGAGTCGGACTTCCTCGCTCCAGGCAGTCCCCCCGGAAAGAAAGACAGTCAACAGCGTGGCGGCACGAATCCCAGATTGCGTCATGGACATGGCATGGCGCCTTTGGTGGGAAAGCGCATGGCAAGTGTCATGCCGTGGGGAAGCCCGTGGAGTTCCTGGCAGGCGCGGTGCCGTTCCCATGGGAGCCGCGACAGTTTGTCGCTCGCTCGCACCTCGTCCACTGCGTCCGGCGTCAGCCTATCACTGGGTGATGGCGCCGAACTCCGCCTCGGTCGGCTCGATTTTCGCCTCCGGGTTGGTCCACACGAAGGGGATGCCCGGCTGCCGGTAGTGCGTGGCCGGAATGTCCTGGGCGAGCTGCGCGTGAAGCTCGGGCAGGTGAGACCAGTGCAGCCCGTGCTTCGCGTGGTGTGCGGTGTGGTAGCCCAGGTTGCCGGTCATCAGGTTGTAGCCCTTGTGCAGGATGTTGTACGAGGCGTGGGTGTGCTCTGTCGCCTCCAGCCCCACGTGGTGGAAGTAGGTGGCCCAGACGGTGACGTAGAGCGACGCCACCATGGGCAGCAGGAAGACCCAGAGGGCGTTGTACCAGTCGTGCCAGAACAGCACGCCGAGCAGTGCGACCTGGAGCGCGCCCATGGCCAGGAAGACGCGCATCACCTTGGGATACGAGCGGCCCACGCGGAAGGCGCGGGGATAGGCGACGAGCGCGTTGAAGACGGAGTACTCCACCTCGCCCATGGTGGACCCATCGCGGCGCTTCCATGCCGATTCGTCCTGGGTCTGGTCCAGGTAGTTGCGGTGGTGGCCCAGCACGTGGTGCAGGAACCACGCATGGGACGTCACGCCCGTCTGGAAGCCGAAGATGACCTCCAGGAGTCGGTTGGGCAGCGCATGCCGGAACATGGGCACATGCTGGTGGTGGTGGTTCCACGCGCTGATCCACCCCTTGGGAATCACTCCCAGGGCGAGCCAGAGGATGGGGAACCACCAGCTTCGCGCCGTGAAGAAGACCGTCAGGTCCAGGGCGAACACCAGGGTGAACAGCAGGACGGGGATGCGGTCTCGGGGATGTCGGAACAAGGTCATGCGGATTCCACTGCAGGGGGAGGAGGGGCTCCCGTGGGAGGGTGAAGGGTCTGCTGCTGGCGTGGGACGAGCTTGCCCGTGACACCCTGGGGCCGCACCACGCCGAAGAAGAAGCCCTCCTCGAAGGGCTCCGTCGAGTCGACGTGGATGCGCGCGCGGGCGGAGACGGTGGCCAGGGCCGTGCGCAGGTACACCATGGCGAAGTCCCCGGCCACGCAGGCGCGAGGACCCCGGCCGAAGGGGAAGAAGTGGCCGCTGCCGTGCGGATTCCGGGCCGCGCCCCCGTCGAGCCAGCGCTCCGGGGCGAACGTCTCCGGGTCCGTCCAGTGGCTGGGGTCCCGGTGCAGGTGCTGGTTGGAAATCATGAGCGTCGTGCCCGGCGGCAGCGTGACTTCCGCCAGCCGCGTCGGCGTGGGCGGCGTGCGGCGCAGGAAGATGCGCACCGCGGGCAGGATTCTCAGGGCCTCGTAGGCCACGGCCTCGCCCCAGGGCGCGTCCTTCAGGCGCTCCAGGGTGAGCGGCCCCTGTGCCAGCGCGGCGGACTCCAGCGCCAGCCGCTCCTCGGTGGCGGGGTACTTGTTCAGCTGATGGAAGGCGCCCACCAGGGTGGTGCTCGAGGAGAACACGCCGCCGAAGAAGAACCCGCCGAGCAGGTGCGCGTGCACCCCGTCATCGAGTTGGGGCATCTCGCGCAGAGTCCACGACATCAGGTCCACGCGGTGCGGCGCCGGGTTCTTCCGCGCCGCGCGAACCTTGTCCAGGAACAGGCCGTAGAAGCGCTCCTTCGCATCCGCGAAACCCTTGGGCGGTGAGACGAACTTCAACGGCAGCTTGGCCTGGATGCGCGCGTCGGCCGCCGCCGCCAGGAGCATGAAGTCGTCGTACACGGACGTGGGCAGCTTCTCGCCCACCGTCGCCACGCAGAACGCGTCGAACGTCAGCTTGCGCAGCGTGGGCGTCAGGTCGATGGAGGGCTGCTGGAGCAGCGCCTCCACCGATTCGAGGATGGCCGCGCGCAGGGGCTCCACCTGGGCCGCCTGCCAGGTGGGCGTCCACGGCTGGGCGAGCGGATCCATGGCGTGCTTGCGAGCCCAGTCCTCGCCCTGCTGGGCGATGAAGGGCGTGTCGTCCGTGACGGAGTGGCGAATCTGGTCGCCGATGTTGCCCTTCTCGAACTCCAACCGGCGCGTCTCCAACACCTCGTGGATGAGGGTGGGGTCATTGAGCACCAGCGCCGGGCTGGGCCCCAGCCAGGTGACGGCGACGGGGCCGTAGGTGCGCGCGTAGCGGGCGCAGACGTCCCACGGTTGGGCGCCGAGGAAGTCGCCAATGTTGCCCAGAATCCCCGGCGGGGGGCCGGGCAGGCTGGCCAGGGGCTTGCGCCGGCCACCGAAGAACAGGCTGAAGAGACCTCGAGAGAGCAGGTTGGGCATGAGCGTGTGTCTCCAAGGGCTCAGACGGTGATGCCGCAGGGAATCCGGTCGGGACGCAGGACGGTGTAGGGCACCTCGGCGCCCGCGTTGCGCGCCTCCACCGCCTCGCGCTGGGCGCGCAGGCGCTCCTGGAATCGCTGGCGGATGGCCACCAGCTCTGGCTCGTGGAAGTACTCCTCGCGCCAGCCGCCCTCGTGCAGCAGGTACTCCTCGTCGTCTCCGAAGCTGGAGAGCGCCCGGCCGATGGCGACCTGCCAGAGCATCTGGGACTTGGTGGGAATCATCTCGGGGATGTCCTCGGCACGCAGCGTCCCCTTCTGCCGGGGGGGCTCCCGGCGCATGCTCAGGGGCGCATTCGGTACGAAGGCGTAGTGCTCGTATTGCAGGTAGTTCACCGCCGCGTGCTGCACGCTGACCGTGAAGAGGACGGTGGTGAGGATGTCGATCAGGTCGTCGACGCGGCGCAGCTCCTGGCAGGGGAGCTTGTCCACGGGCAGCCCGTGCTCGGTGAGGTCCTTCCACCATTGCTGCATCTCGGTGTCGGCCTCGAGTTCGGCATCGGTCCGGTAGAAGTGCCTGAGGACGCCGCCGACGTACTCCTCGAACGCGTCCCACAAGGGCAGGGCGTCGTCCCGGTACGGGTAGTTGGGGAGCACGGCCGGGTCCAGCACGCCCCGCCGCTCGAGGTCCTGACGGGGCTTGTTGTCCGCCAGCGTCCAGCGCTGGAAGCCCTTCTTGCCCAACTGGAGGTGGCCCTTGTCGGGGCCGCCCGTCGCGATGAAGTCGTCGAACACCCCGCCCGTGTCGAGCAGGCCCTTGCGTGCGCCCTCGTTGATGGCGAGCGTGTAGCGGAAGTGCCGCCGCAGCAGCTTGTAGACGGGGTGCGGGTCCGGCAGGTTGCGCATCGTCGCCATGACGAACGGCTCCGCCACGAAGTGTGTGCGCAGCGCGTGCGTCACCATCTGGTGCGCGTTGCCCTCGCTGCACCGGAGGTAGATTTTCGCGGCGAGCCAGTCGTACGCGTCGTCGTTCGGCGTAAAGACGGGGTCCTTCTGGGCGTCGCGCCCGAGCTGGATGGCCAGCGGCCGCAGCTGACGCTGGTCATCCAGGTACAGCAGGCAGCGCGCCGCGGGAGCCCAGCGTCGCTCCTCGACGCCGTCCTCGCCGACCTTCCGGTACATCCTGATGTCGTCGAGGATTTCGAAGTCGAGCAGGAAGATGCGCTTGGCGTCGAGCGCCCTGGCCAGCGTGGTGCCGGGCGACAAGAGGCCCCGGACGTCGTCGTCGGTGAGCGGCATGCCCTGCGGCAGACTGGGGACGAGCGTGATGTGGAGCGGGGCGATGCCCTGGATGGCCTGCCGAGCGAACTCGAGGTCGTCTTTCCAGCGCTGGGCGAGCTGGGGCACCTCCAGGTGTTTGAAGAAGTCGAAGATGTCCACCAGCCCGTTCCAGGCGCGGGTCAGCATGGGCAGGTTCAGCTTGATGGCCGCCAGCGTCTTGGCGATGACCACTTCGTAGCTGCCCTCCGTCAGGCCCCGGTAGAGCTCGTCCTTCGGCAGGGACCTCCCCTCGCTGAGGTCGAGCGCGCCGGGAAGCCCCTCGGTCATCTCAGGCGCGCGCCACGGGTACATCCGCTGGCGGGCCTCGAGCAGCTCGCGCCGCGCCGTGGACTCGCGCTCGCTGCCTGCCTGGCGAGCGAGCTTCGCGGTCCCCTCGAGCACGTCGACCGTGGCGCCACCCAGCACCCACCGGTAGAAAGGGAAGCGCCACTGCTTCTCTCCGGCCGTGACGGTTGCCCAGTCGAGCAGCCAATCGGCCGCCACGCCGCCCGCGTTGCTGAAGCGCAACAGGACCAGGTCACCGAGGTCCTCGGAGGCGAGGGCGTATTCGTCCTCCGCGCCCGCCTCGAAGTCGTTGTGGAAGTGCTTGTCCAGCAAGCAGGGGGCGCTCTGTCCTCGCGTGCCCACGAGGACGATGGAGATGTTCGCATCCGTCCCCGCGCCGAGCTTCGTGCCCGTCCGAATCGTGAGTTTGTACTCGACAGTCATGGAACCCTCTGTGTAGCGGGCGCAGACCGTAGAACGAGAAAAGTAGGACCTCAAGCCATGGTATCCTCCCCAGGGAATGAAGCCGGCGTCGCTGAGCGCAGGAACGCATTGAACTAGCGTCTGACGTGAGCGCGAGTGTGACCCGGAGAGGTGGAGCTGATGACAGACGTTGGGACGGGCGCGCCCGCGGCATGGGGACGGGGATGATGTTCGCAGGGCTGCGCCGATGGATGGGCGCTCTCGGGGGCAAAGGACGCGAGAGCGGAAGCAACGAGGTGCTCGACGCGGAGGAGCTGTCCAGGTGGTACTCGGGGCTCGCGCTCGAGGAGCGTCTGGCCATCAGCCGCGAGCTCGCACCGCGCGTCCGGGCTGTCCGTCCCGCGAGGGAGCCCAGCACGCTGCCAGCCGTCGCGGTCGGGCGGCTGGTCTTCGAGCAGGACGGGCCCCAGGGCCCCATTCCCCTGCATCACATCAAGGTGGAGCTGTGGGACCGGGACTTCGGCACGCCGGATGACTTCCTGGGGGAGGGCTTCACAGACTCGGATGGATGTTTTTCCATTCGCTATGACCCGGCCGACGCGGGCGTGAATGACCTGCCCGACCTGGAGGTGCGCTTCTTCGAGCCCCAGCACAGCTTCCGCCCGGATGGGCGGGTGGTGGAGGCATGGCGCCGCATCGGCTCCGAGAAGGGGCCGGATGACCATGGTGGGCTCCACTACGACTTCGGCACGCTGCGGCTGCCTTACTGGGAGTACGACCCCACGACGCCGCTGGCCCGGTTGCTCGTCACGGAGGAGGGGACTCCGCCCACGGCCTACGCGCCGGGGCGCGCGCTGGCGATGCTGAAGTCGGTGGCGCCCATCGAGCTCGTCAAGCGCCGCCACCTGCTCCAGGGACGGCTGGGGCAGGCGCCGAGCCTGGACAGGATTCAGGCGGACTATCCGGAGGCGATGACGGTGCGGATGGAGCGCGAGTCGCCGGGCTCCACGCGCACCGACGCCTTCTTCGGAGAGCGGCTGCTCAACGGCATGTTCTCCACCCTCATGGATGGAGACCCGGAGGCCCCCGGCGATCCGGAGGCGTTCCGGCTCTACTTCCCGTGGAACGCTTACGAGCAGGACGGTGTCCACTGCCTGCCGGACGTGGACGTGCGGCTGCGGCTGGTGGAGGGGCGGCTGTTGCCGGTGCGCATCATCCTGGGCATGCGCGAGCCGGGCGCGACGGCGCCAGGCTCTCCCGTGACGCGGCGGAGCTACACGCCCGCGGACGGCGAGGCCTGGGAGGCCGCCAAGCGGATGGCGCGGGTGAGCGCGACGCTGGAGACGGAGCTGGGCAACCACCTGGGGCAGTGCCACTTCAACGTGGAGCAGTACGCCATCGCCGCGCACCGCAATCTGCGCCGCAGTCCGCTGCGCTGGCTGCTCATGCCGCACCTGCGGGAGGTGGTCCTCATCAACCACTCCGCCAACGGCTTCCTCGTCGGCCCCACCGGCTACATCACCCGCGCCAGCGCGCTCACCGAGCGCAGCGTGGAGACGCGGCTGTTGCACCTGATGGGCAGCTACGACTGGAAGGGCTTCGCGCCCGCGCCGCCCATCTGCGAGTCGCACCGCTACGCACGCGCGGCGGGCCTGTTCTGGCGGCTGGTCGGGGAGCACGTGGATGCCTTCTTCGCGGAGCACGGCGCGGCGTTGGAGGCGCAGTGGTGCGAGGTGCGGCGCTTCTCGGACGACCTGGTGGCGCACTCGGCGCCCGCCTTCGTGTGCCGCTACCTGCGCGCGACGGTGCCGGGAAAGGCCGCGCCGTGGTTCGTGCGCTCCGAGCGCATGGACCTGGACGCGAAGGTCGCCGCGACCCACGCCAAGGCCGTCAGCGCGGTGACCCAGACGGACGCGCCCCAGCCCGGAGAGATGGAGGCGCTCAAGCAGTTGTGCCGGTACGTCATCTACTTCGCGACCTTCCGCCATGCCTGGGCCAACAACCTCCAATGGGACGACGCGGGCGAGGTGCTCTATGCGTGCCTGGGCCTGCGCTGGGGCAAGGCGGGCGCGCTGTCGACGGAGGCGGACCATGACGTCGCGCCGCCTCCGGAGGAGGCCACGGAGATGCTGTGGATTTCGTGGATGCTCTCGAAGACGAGCTACGGCTTCCTGCTGGCGAACGAGGAGGCGGACGTGCACCCCCGCTTCGTGGAGTGCCTGCGCGCCCACGCCGCCGAGTTCTCCGCGTTGGGGATGGACATCCGCACCGTCAGCTCCCGCATCAACATCTAACCTCGCGGCCAGGAGGGAGGTCGGTCGTGAGGCGCCATCTCGGCTCGCTGCTTCGTGTGGGCGAAGGGACCCACGTGGTCGAGAGAGTCAAGTGTCGCCTGCGCTGAGACGCATGAAAGGCGGCTCACGCGCCTCCGCCTTCAACCCGCCACGTCGCTCAGCTCCGGCTCGGGAGAAGAGAGGACGGGACTCGCGCAGCGCGGGCGCCGCGACGCGTGAGCCATCGCAGGAGCGCGAGGGCGAACGGAGCCGAGGCGCTCCCCGAGGTGGCCCCACAGCCACACCCCGAAGCTGGCGGCGCCTCGGGGTCGCCTCCAGGCGAATCAACGGGAGGCGGGACACGGGCCACCACGGTGAAGGCGCGCTCGGGCGCCATGTCGCTGGAGCCTCCCTGGCCATCCACTGCCCGGACCCGCCAGGAGTAGCGGCCCACCGCGAGCCGCTCATCCTCCCCCACGAGCTCCCGTGACGTGGCCCCGGGAAGTGCGAAGGTCCAGACGACGCGCCCCTCCTGGAGGAACTCCAGCACGTAGTCCAGCGGGTCTCCGTCGACGTCCACGGACGCCTCCCACTGGAACGTGGCGAGGCCCCCTTCCACCACCGCTCCGTCGGCGGGAGCGAGGAGCCGGGGAACGGAAGGCACATCGTTGATGGACGCCACCTGGAGGGTCACCGTGGCGGGCTCGGACCACGTCTCGCCGTTGTAGACGCGGAAGGTGAAGTGGTCCTCGCCATGGAAGTCCGCCGCGGGCGTGTAGTTGCGATACTCGCTCGCGCCCCCCAGGGTGCCGTGCTCCGGCAGAGACTCGATGCTGAACATGAGCATGCGGCCCATGGGGTCATGGCCCTCGAGCACGAAGTCGACGCGTGTCTCCTCCCGCGTGACCACCGTTCTTGGCGTGGCCGAGGGCGGCAAGGCGGACTTCGGAGTCACGGTGAGGGACCGTTCCACGGAGGGGGCGCTGGCGGCCCCCCACGCGTCGCGCGCGCTCACTCGCCAGCGCCAGTCACCTGGGGCCAGCCCTCCCTCGACGACGAGCTCACGCGCCGCTGGCTCCATGACATGGCGATGGATGACGGCACCCGCCTGGAGCAACTCCACGACGTAGTCCACGGCGTCCGACTCGACATCCGTGGAAGGCGCCCACTGGAGCGCAACCCGCGCTCCCTCCACGAGGACCACCCCGTTCTCGGGAGCCAACAGCCCTGGGACGGTCGGCGCGTCGTTGATGGACATGACCTGGATGGACACCGTCGCCGGAGCGGATGACTGCGCGCCGTCGGAGACCGTGAAGACGAGACTGTCGGTGCCGTGGAAGTTCTCGCGAGGCATGTATGTCAACGCAGCCCCCTGTCCTGTCAGGACGCCATTCGTTGGGGGCGTCGTCACCGTGAAGGTGAGGGGCTGTCCTTCTGGGTCCTGCCCCTGGAGGAGGAGGGGCAGCGCGGTGTCCTCATTCGTGGAGGCG
Source organism: Myxococcus virescens (assembly GCF_900101905.1). Classification (NCBI taxonomy): domain Bacteria; kingdom Pseudomonadati; phylum Myxococcota; class Myxococcia; order Myxococcales; family Myxococcaceae; genus Myxococcus; species Myxococcus virescens. The sequence continues at coordinate 97,634 of NZ_FNAJ01000019.1, forward strand.
GTCTGGCCGCTCGCGGTCGGCGGCAGGTTCTCCCGTGGCAGGGAGACGAGGACACGCTCCGAGGAGGGCGCGCTCGAGGCATTCCCGGCATCCACGGCCCGCACTCGCCAGGAGTACCGCCCCTCGGGAAGGGCCTCCGCCAGGGTCAGCGTGTACGTGGTCGACGAAGCGACGTGCGTCCGCGACACCACGCCCTCCCGGAGGAACTCCAGGTGATAGCTCACGGCGTCCCCTTCAATGTCCGTGGAGGCGCTCCAGCGGAAGGTGGAGAGCCCGCCCTCGGACTCGGAGCCATCCGTCGGCGCCAGCGGCTCCGGCACCGACGGCGCATCATTGACGGGCGTCACCTGGAACGAGACGGTCGCGGGTGCGGAGAGCAGCTCTCCATCCGAGACCTGGAAGGTGAAGCTGTCGGAGCCATGGAAGTGGGACGTAGGCGTGTAGCGGTAGTCCGCGCCCGTGCCAGTGAGCGTGCCACGCGATGGCGCGGGCCCCAGGACATAGGAGAGCCCCAGCCCTTCGGGGTCCGTGCCTTGGAGGGTGAAGGGGAGTGAGGAGTCCTCGGGGAGCAGGAGGCCCTGGTCCATGGCGGCGGGCGGCTCGTTATCGTTGAAGGAGACGAATCGCCCCCGGACTCGCCGGCTCATGAAGGACGGCGAGTCGTCATAGCGCTCGTAGACGACGAACGCGGACCGGCGCAGCGGGGATGAGACGATGGCGGGCATCGCCTCAACCGACGCGGATACGGAGATGGCGAGCCCTGCGGGCTCGCGCACAAGCCCCGCCCCCGTCACCCGGGCCCCATAGATGTCACCCTTGAAACGGTCGGTGGACGTGTCCGGGGACTCGTTCCGGAAGTCCCGCCAGACGACGAGGTACTCCGTCCCCAGGGAGGCCACGCGCGCGGAAGTGAGTCCCCTGGGGGACTGGGCAACGAGGATACCGAAGGGGTCCAGGCTCGTTCCCTCGTGTGTCACGCGCGCCGCACGGACGGCGTTACCGGCGCGCCAGACCACCAGGGCGTCCTTCCCATTCGAGGCCAGTCGCAGGTCGCTCGGCTCAGCGGGGATGGCGGCGAGTCGCCGGCCTGGAGGGTCCACCACCACGCCCGCGCTCGTCACGCGTACTCCATGGACTTCCCATTCGCCGGGAGTGAGGGTCCGCTTGTTCAGCCAGACGACGAAGTAGTGCTCCCCGTTGAAGGTGACCGCCGGCCACGCGTGCTCCCGGGCTCTGGCCAGCACCAGGAATGGACTGTCGAGCACGTCGCCCTCGCGCGTCACCCGAACCCCGAGAACGGCGCTGCTGCCGAGGTCGTAACTCTCCCAGACGACGAGGTAGTCCGTCCCGTTCGAGGCCACGGCCGCGCTCCCTGCCACGTACCACGCCCCGGAGGGGAAGCTCAGCGGGGTGGGGCTCAACACCTGTCCGGCCCCGGCCACCAGCGCGCCCTTGATAACGGAACGGGTCGAAACGTTTGGGTCACGGGTGTCCCACAAGACGAGATAGTCCGAGCCATTGGAGGCAATGGAGGGCGTTCGCTGATCGAATTCGGCGGCGGCAATGGCGATGCCCTGTGGATCCAGGAGCTCGCCAGAGAGGGACACTCGCGCGCCGATGATGTCCGACGCTCCACCGCGAAAGTCATTCCACACGGCGAGATAGGTCGTGCCATTGGTCGCCACCGCTGGCGCGCTTTGAGTGTTGCTCGCGGCGGTGACGAGCAGCGGCGAGGGCGCATCCACCACCGTCCCCGCTCCTGTCACCCGGGTCCCCTGAATCGTGGAGGAGAAGAAGTTCGTGGTCACATTCCACGTCTCCCAGACGGCGAAGAAGTCCGTACCATTCGACGCTACGTCGGGAGTGTCGTGCCTCAAGAGAGAGGTATTCGCGCTCAGCACCTGCTGGGGCCCGAGCATCCCTTCGGGGGGGACGACGACGCCGTGGACGCCATCAGCCTGTTCCCAGACGACGAGGTAGTCCACGTCATTGCCCGCCACGCGCAGCCTGGCGTCGAAGCTGGTGGGGAGCTGCGAGGAGATGCGCAGGCCCGTCGTGTCCAGCACGTCGCCCGCGGAGGAGAGGCGCGCGCAGTAGCTGCCTCTCGCGTCGCCTTCCTGCCGGTCCACCCATGCGACGAGGAACCCTGCGCCATTGGATGCCACCGCCGGGCTTGTCGGCAGTCCCTGGGGATTGCCGGCGATGACGCGGCGGGACTCCGGCACCACCTCTCCCTGCGGTGAGACACGCGCTCCGAGAAGCGCCTGCTCTCCCGTGGTGCGTAGCTCGAGCCAGGCGACGAGGTACTCCGTGCCATTGGATGCCACCGAGGGCGTGAGGTGGTCACGCTCCGGGTCCGACAGATTCAAGGTCACGGGGTCGAGCCGCTGGCCCGCGCTCGTTACGCGCGTCGCCACGATGCTCCGCTCCGCGCCGCCGTAACGCCACCGCTCCCAGACGACGAGGTAGTCCGGGCCCACCGAGGCAACGCTCGGCATGCGTTCGGCATGGTTGTCGGGCGATAGGAGGATGCTCGGTGTGTCCTCCACGTGTCCGCCGCTCGTCACTCGGGCGGCCCGGATGTCTTCCCTCCGCTCATTTTCTACGGAGTCGGTGGACGCCCAGACGACCAGGTAGTCGGCGCCGTTCGACGCCACCGTCGCCGATAGCCGGTCGCCACGTTCCGAGGAGATGCTGATGCCAGCGGGGTCCAGCACCACCCCTGTGCTCGAGACCCGCGCGCCGAAGAGATTGGGTGCAGTGCCGTCGCGCAAGTCGAACCAGACGACGAGGTAGTCGGTGCCATTGGAGCCCACCGCGACGCCGTGCATCCAGTTCCCCCAGGCGGGCCCCTGGATGGGCAGGTCCACTCCCTGCTCGGGAGTGATGACCACCGAGAGGGTGATTGGGAAGGCGGAGGACTTCAGGAGCACCTCCGGCACGGTGACTCCGATGGTGTCATTCGCATACCCGGAAGGAAGCTCCGTGCGCCGGCCCTCGCCATCCACCCAGGCGGCATGGCCATAGCGGAACCCGAGAGCCGACCGAGGCGTCGCGAAGTGGAGCCCATCGGCCGTGCTCCCCGCGAAGGAGAGCCCGCAGACCGGTATGTCCATCCGGAGGTCTCCGTCTCCCGGCGGCGCGTGGTCGAGCCGCCATGACTGGGTGACGCCATCCTCGGCGTTGCTCAGATGCTCCGTGAGCCCCTCACGCTCCAGAAGGAGGCGCCCCTCCGCGTCCACGCTTCCTTTCGTCTTCCCCGTCGTCAGTCGAACGCCTCCCCGCTGAATCCGCGCCTGCCCCAGCCGCAGTGGCTCGCTCTTCGGCGCGCCCTCCCGGGGCAGGACAGGCGTCAGGGCCAGCCCCTCTACCGAGGCCCGGACGTCATACGTCGAGTGGCCACCGCTCCACTCCTCCCCCGAGGGACGATAGGCGAAGTGGACCTGCCTCATGACGGCGGCGACGTCGAAGGGCGCGGTGACGGTCGTGCTCGCGGACGTGGCGACGGGCTCGGCAGGAGGAGGCTGCGAGCGGCAGCCCAGCCAGACCAGGAGGACCAACGACACGCAGAGGCACGGATATCCTGAAGGGGCGGGACGCGGGGGAGCGGTGAGCATGGGAGTGTGGGCGGAAGCGATGTCGTTCAACCCGTCTCCCATTTGCACGACATGGGCCATGGCGGGGCAGAGCGAGGATATCGTTCTATAGCCGCCGGATTGTGCAAGGGCTTGCACAGCACCACGACAGGTCTTGCACGATGGCGAGAGCGGTATCCCCTTCGGCCAGCGTCCTGTCGAGCCGGCCGCGCCAGGTTGTCGCTGCCCCAAATCGCGGCTGCATGTTGCGTGGCCCAGCCTTCTCGGACCACGGACCGAGGCGCGCAGGGCCTCGAACTGGCCGCTGTCCCGCATCTCGGGCAGCGTCGCGATGAGCATCTTCCCCAAGCGCTCCTCGAGTTTCGCGTGTGCCTCGGGCGTGCCCCAGGTCCCATCCTCGCGGGCCGCGAGCTTCGCGCCATCGAGGTCCACCAGGGACGGCCTGTGCTCCTTTACGTCGGCTCAGCGAGGGACGACAGAAGTGCATCTCCTCACGAACTCAACAGCCTCGCCCCCAACCTCACTCCCTGAAGCTCATTAGGGTTGAGGCGCCGGGGAGCGAGCCTTGGGAGCCTGGAGAACCAGGTCTCCTGGTCGGGGCCCCTTGTTGGCGCGCCAGCCGGGGGCCAACTCCAGCACCCAGCCCTCGCCTTCCCAGCGTGCGTCTTGGGGGCCCGACGGGGGGGCGTTCACCGTGGCCGTCTTCCAGTCCGAGGAGAGGAGCACGTCCGAGGTCGCAGTGAGCGAGCCCCACGCATCGACGATGCGGGCGCCGGGATACACAGTGCCGTGCTCGGCGAGCGGGATGAGCTCACCGGGGTTGAATTGGATACGCATGCGCACCAGGGGGAGGTGTAGCACGGGGCCCTCCACCAACTTCTTGCGCAGCGCCTCGGCCCGGGCCTGGGCGAGGCGGGCCCGCTCGCGTTCGGTCTCTCGCAGAGCGGCGCCTCCGTAGCGCGCTTCGCGCTCGGGTGAGGGCTCGGGCGTGCCCAGCCGCAGTGCGTCCTGAATCAGCGTTCCCAGGTCCGCCCCGGCGAGCGCTCGGGCACGCCACCCCTGGGCGCGGGGGCCGGCCTCGTCCAGCAGGAGGCCATAGGCGGGTCCTGATGCATATGCGAAGGAGCGCACGAAGGAGCTTCTCTTGACGGCATCGTCGAGGTTCTCCAGCGCCAGGGCTCGCCTTCCACGTGCGTCGGCCACCGCCAGCGCCACACCCGTGTATTCGGCGAGGCCTTCGTGCTCCTCGAGGAGCCCTTCCGCGACCGCCGCTTCAGGGAAGCGCGTTCGGCGCTCGCGACGGAACACGAGTGCGTCCTCGACGGCGCGGGTGCGGACTGAAGGGGTCGTCGTGCGCAGGGCGGCCGCGAGGGCACGCCACTCGAGTTGCAGCAGCGTGCGGCCCTCGATGCCATCAAGGTGGGCATTGTCCTTCTCCCGCCCTGGGTGGCCCAAGGTGGTGCGGAGCCGATGAAAGGCCTCGTGGGCAAGCAGGGCACGGCGACGCGCGGGGGCATCGGGCAACGGAGCTTGGAGCTGGACCCAGGTGGTTCCCGCCCAAGTCAGCGCAGTGTTGGCGATGGTGAGTTCCGAGGGGAACACTCCCACCCAGGGCCCTGTTCCCGATCCGCTCGGCCAAGTGCTCGCGACGAAGACGCGCGTGACGGGATGGACGACGAGGAGAGGGGCACACAGCGATTTTCCCCACAGTCGCTGTCCCGAGGCGTCACACGTTCGTTGGAATTCCTCGAACGTCGAGGTGAGTGCCCCTACCTCCAGAACGTCGGGCACTGTCGTCACCTCGGGTTCGGCCACGGCCGAACCGAAACTTGAGAAGCCAATCGCCACCACAGCCACCTGCGCGAGCCTCACCTGTCGAAGGAATCTCATCGAGCCGTTGTACCGCACCGGATTGTTGAGACACCAGGTTGGTTGTAATCAGGCCGCCTGCTTCGACTGCATCAGTTCCCGCCGGGCCTGACTCGGCGTGAGAGCGTTGTGACACTCCTGCAGCCAGTGCTCGTTGTACCGGTAGGCCCACTGCAGCAGGGCCAGCCGGAGTTCTTCCTCGGTGGCGAAGGTGCGTACCCAGAGCCGTTGCTTTTTGAGCGTGCGGATGAAGCGCTCGGCGCAGCCGTTGCCTTCGGGGCTGCGGACGAAGGACGGGCGGGACTCGGCTCCCAGGAAGCGCAGCTTGTCCTGGAAGGCTTCGGAGGCGTACTGCTGGTCGTTGTCGTGGCGGATGGCCGGCCTTCTGGCTGCTGTGGATGGAGGCGTTGTCCAGGATGCGGTGGATTCGTGGGGCGCCGCGGTACTCACCGGAGATGCGCCAAAGCAGTTGGATGAAGCGTGAGCTGGCCTTCGACTTGCCGTCCACCCAGGTGAGGCGGCCCGTCTTCGAGTTCAGGGCGCGGGCCAGGTATCGCTTCTTTACGACGCCGTCCCGCCCGGTAGCGATTGACCGCGGAGATGACTGCGGAGGTGACGCACGCCAGGGCACGCGCTACCTGCCTGCGCGATTCGCCGCGCGACACTCCCACCACCGGTGCAGTCGTGCTTCAGTCGCCTGTCTATTCGTCCCCGCCGTTGTCAGCCGAGCCGCCGTCGTCATCTCCTCCGTGGTCATCGTTGCCCAAGACGACCTCGCGCACCAGCTCCTCCCCTTCACGGACGCAGACGTCTTCGTCCGTCTCGTCGTGCTCGTCACCCTCGACCTCCAGCGTGTAGCAGCCCGCAGGCAAAGGACCGATGCGCACCTCGCCGCTCGATGCGTCCACCTCCAGATCATCGAACACGGTTTCGTCCACCTCCACCTTGGCGCGCGGCGGGATGCCGCCCTGGCTGTCCCGCACGCGCACGGTGATGAAGCCTCCCAGGGGCGCGTCGATAGTGCCCACGTCGATGATGCGAGCTCCCTCTGCCAGCACCTTCGTGCGGGCAGCCCGAGTTCGCGAGGCAACCAGGAACAACTCCACGGAGGTGGCGGGGACGTCCCTCAATTCGAAGCGCCCGTCTGGGGACACGCTCGCGCGTAGGTCGGGCTTACCGAACACGCTCACCACCGCCACGTCGGACTCGACTTCGAGGATTCGCCCGCGCACGGTGCCCGCCTCCAACGGCCCGTTGTTGAATCCGCCACAGGCTCCCGCGACGGCCAGCGCCGCCAATGCCAGGAACGACGGATGTCTCGACGCACGCATCAGAAGCGATACCCCCCACTCAGCAACAGGCCACCGAAGCCCACCACGCGGGTGCGGCCGTCCACCGGGACATAGGCCCAGAGCAGCTGCCCCTTCGCCTCCAGCACCAGCCGGGCTCCCACGCGCCATGACACTCCCCCCATCCAGCCAGGCCACACCGTGAGGTAGCGCTCGTCCTGGCTCAATAGGTCCAACTGGAAGGAGCGCTCCAACCACAAAGCGGCCACACGCGGCCCCGTGGACACCCCCAGCCGGCCCCACTCCCACGAGGGGCCCACCGTCACACCCAGCATCACCGCGCGGTGGCGCACCGGTACCGTGCCTCCCACGTCGAGCCTCAGTGACTGACGCCCCTCTCCCATCACCAGCTCCACTCCGACGTCCAGTCGCTGCTCCAGCAGCACACCGCCCAGCCGCAGGCCCACTCCCGCCATCACCGTGGGAGGCAGCACCTCGCGGCGGCTGCGCCCATCGAGGAATCCCAGCGCGCCCACCTCCAGGGAGGCGGTGCGACGGTGGCCCTCCGCCAGCTCGCTCAGCAGCGAGTCCAGCGCGCGCCGCTCACCAAGTTGGAGCGCCACGGTGTCCTCCCACAACAGCTCGCCGCCCTTGTGGAGCCCCAGCTTGCGCTTACCCTCTGGGAGCGCCACGCCGCCGGGCAGTTCGCCCGCGTCCACGCCATCCACCTTGAGCGTGAAGCCCTCCAGGCGCGGGCTGTAGGAGAAGACCTCCGGCTGTCCAGGCCGCGTCAGCGTGCCGGAGAGCAGCACCGGGTCCGCGCCCACTTCCATCATCCGCGCGCTCGGGCGCTGGCGGCCCTGGGTATAGGTCCACGTGTGGCGGCGCGCCCAGTCGTGCGCTTCGGTGGCGCTCACCGCGCCATCCCGGTTGCGGTCTCCACGGCCGTCGAGCGCCTGGATGAAGAAGTGCGTGTAGATGTCGTTGGCGAGCGCGTCGTCCTCGCGCGCCGCCTCGCCCCAATCACTGGCGGACAGGACGAGCGAGGCGCGACTGTCCTCTTCGAGCGGACGCGGAATGAAAGCGGCCTTGGTGCGCTCCAGTTCGTCGAGCACCGCCGGGGGCAGCAGCGACTTGCCCGTCCCGCTGTGACACGTGGCCAGCACCAGCACCCGCCTGCGCGAGGCCAGCCGCTCCAACTCCCGCTCCAGTGCCGCCATCTCCAAGCCCGTGCCCTGCACGTCCCGGAAGCGGGTGTCACGCATCACCAGGTAGCGCTGGAGGTCTCCTCGCGCGTCGCGCGCGAGCGTGCCGTGGCCCGAGACATAGACCACCACCACGTCCTTCGGCCGCCAGGGACGCGCCGCCAGGGCCCGCAGCGCCTCCAGCACCGCCGCGCGCGTGGTCTGTTCGGGGCGGCTCAGCACCGTCACCGAGTGGAAGCCCCCGCGACTCGGGTCCGCCAACGCGCGCCCCAGGTCCTCCGCGTCCTTGCCCGGGTAACGCAGGTCGTTCCAGGACTCGTCGTCGTAGTGGTTGACGCCGATGAGAAGCGCGTGCCGCTCACCCTCGTGCGCCGACGCGAGCTCCGCCAAATCCAGGCGCACTCGCACTGCCCGCCCCTTCTCCCCCGTGCTGACGGCAGCACAGGCGGAGAGCGACAGGAGGGTGAGCCACAGGACGACGTGGAGGCCGGGACGGTTCACGCACGCACGCTCAGGGGACAACATACCCCGGGTCCACACGCAAGCGGAGCCGGGCCTGGGTCGCTTCCTCGGGCACCTGCCGCTGGGCCAGAGCCGCGCCTCGCGCGCCCTCGGAGTAAGGGCTACGTGGCCACGCGGCCAGCACCAGCGCCCTGGGCCCCTGCTCACCTTCCAAGGAGACGCCCGCCAGCTCGCCCTCTTCGCTCAGGTCATGCGTGCCCACCTGCAGCGTGTATACGCCCAGCATCTGCGCGGGCCCGTCTGGAGACTCCAACACGAGCAGCGCGTCGGCGACCTCGCTGGAGCGGTAGCGCACGAGCACCACCGCGCCCGAGGGGAGCACGGCGTCCTCCGTCACCGCGCGCAGGCTCCCATCCGGCAGTTGCGCGACCGCTGTCAGCTCCAGCGACATCACCGCGCCGCCCTTCAGTCGCTGCGACGGTCCTGTGCGCGAACCCGTCAGCAGCTCCGGGTGGACCGCGAAGGTGACCACGGCCGCGACGGCCACGGCCACGGCACCGGAGAGCCACACGCGGCGGGGGGCGAACAAGCGACGGCGCAGCCGTGCCCAGCCCAGCGCGTCCTCGCGCGCGGGCGTGAGCGCCCCGAGTGCCTCATCCGCCATCGCGTCCAAGCCGAACACGGGCTCCGCGTCCGCCCCCTCGAGGAACGCCTCGCACACCTCGCAGGGCCTCGACAGGTGGTCGGCGAAGTACGCCACCTCGTCGGGTGACTTGTCTCGCAAGGCCCGCAAGTTGCGCGCATCCAGGTGTCTGCCCGCGTCGCTCATGGCTCATCCCACTCCCGCGGCCAACAGCCGCGCCAGCAACTCACGCTTCACCCGCGCGCGAAAGCGCTCCAGGCGCATCGTCACCGCGCTCTTGCCCAACCCCAGGCGCTCGGCGATCTCCCGCGCGCTCAGTTCCCCCTCCAGATAGAAGAGACGGACCGTCTCCTTCTCGGGCCCCTCCGGCAGCGCTTCGATGAGCTCGCGCACCACCGCCACGCGCCGCTCCAGCTCCAGGAACGGAGGATGCGCGGGCGTCGTCGTCTCCAACTCCAGCGCCAAGTCCTCCACCGCGCGACCTCGGACCTGCGCGCCCCGACTGAGCGCCTGCGCATGGTGCCGCGCAATCGTCACCAGCCAGCTTCCAAAGGCGCGCGGGTGCTGGAGCCGTGGCAGCTCCCGGAAGGCACGAACGAAGGTCTCCTGAACCACGTCCTCCACTTCCGCGGGACCCAGCGCGGAGTAACCCAGCGCGGCGCGACGCACGGACCCATGGAATCGCTGGTACAGCTCCCGGTGGGCATCCTGCGCGCCCCGGGTCGCCCGCTGGATGCAGGTGGAGAGTTCCTCCTCCGTCACGAGATGTCCCCCTCGCCCATACCACGAGACGCCCCTCGCCCTCCGTGGAGGTTCCACATGGACACGACGTGGTTGCCTGCTCCACATGCGTGCGCCATGGCCCACACGCGGGATGCTCCGGTCCACCGGACGCACTCCACTCTCCATGCACGCACACAAGACATGTCTCCCAGTCAGTACCCCGCCTTCAAGGAAGGAGTCACGAGCTGACTGTCGGCCACACCCCGCCCCACTCGCACGAGCACGACGCGTCGCGATGTGGCCGATAAGAGCCTCGGTGCTCCTTCCTTTTCAGACCGGGGATTTTCGGGCGGCTCCAGGCCGGAGGCGTCGCGCGCCAGCTCCCCTCGACACCAGGAGATGAAAGGTATGCGATTCATCGGCTTGTTCACGTCCCTCATGTTGTTCTCGGCGTGCGGCAGTGAGGAGAGCGTCAAGGTCGGATTGAGCGCCCGCGTGGGCGCCTCGAGCGGGGCCCAAGCGGTTCCCGGCAAGGTCGCCCAGCAACTCGAGGCGTCCACCGGCATCACCATCGACCGTGTCCGCCTCTCTGTTCGCGAGCTGGAACTGGAGCATGAGGGCGACGACCGCGATGACGGGCAGCAGGGTGGACTGGATGAAGACCGTCCGGACTCGCGCGACGACGACTCCGAGCAGGAGATTGGCCCGTTCCTCATCGACCTGTCGGAGGAGGACCTCAACGGCAGGGTCATCCGCGTGGGCAACCTCCATGTGGAGCCCGGCATCTTCGATGAAATCGAGTTCGACATCGGCAAGGTGTCCACCACGGAGGCCGGTGAAGACTCGGCGCTCAAGGAGCTCGCACAGCTCGGCGCGTCCGTAGTCATCGACGGCTCCATCGATGGCCAGCCCTTCAGCTTCGTCTCCAGCATCCGCGTGGAGCAGGAGCGCGAGGCCCACTTCGAGGTGAAGCAGGGCGAGGAGCCGAACATCACCATCAACATCGACCCCACTGGCTGGTTCGTCGATGCCGAGGGGCAGCGGTTGGATCCTCGCAATGAGTCTGCGCGCTCCATGATTGAGAACAACCTCCGCCGCTCCATCGACGCCTTCGACGACGACGACATGGATAGCAACGAGGATGACGATGACAATCAAGATGATTGAGTCCGACTGAGTGGAAGCGGCCCGCCCCTCAATTGCGTGAGGAGCGGGCCGTGTCCTTGTGGCTCTCAGCCGCGAATGTTGCAGGTCTGAGCCTGCTCCGACTCCGTAGACACCTGAGCTGTGGTGGGGTGCACTCAATCCCTGAGGGCGCGGGCTCCGGGGCCGGGGGCGCCGACCACCGCCACAGCGTCGCGGAGACGCTCGGATGCAACTTCGGAGGCGCGGCAGTGGGGGACGAAGGCGGGGCCGCAGCCAGTCCCACACTGGAGTTCAGCACCACGGCGAGCACCGTGATGACGCCCGAAGACAGCCGCTTGGCACGCCGCCCACCCGTTCTCTGGAGTCGCCGCGGGACATCGCCGGCATTTCACGCAGCCCCAGCAAATCGCTCGGCCGTCACGAGGGCGCTGGGGTGCGTGAAGTGTCTGGGATTGGAAGCTTGGGCGTCACGGAGGGCTCGCAGTGGGCGGCGCCCCCATGCCATCGCCGCTTGCCTCAGCGGACGCGTCCGTTGCCATCAGCGATGCCTGCGCTCTGCAGCGTGGAGAGCAGCGAGGAGTTCTTCTCGGCGAGGACGACGGGAACGTCCTGGTCCCCGAATCGGACGGTGCCCCGTCCAGCCGCGCCCGCGGTCTGCTGCGCGCCCTCCAGCCCCATCAGCGTGTTGAAGCTGGCCTGGGACGTCACCACCATTCCCTTGAGGTTTCCCTGGAGGGGAACCTTCTCCCAATGCAGCTGCTCATTGTTCTCCTTGACGGACGTGTCTTTCACGGTTTCGTTGAAGGCGCCGTTACGGCCCGACTCGGTCTGCTTGCCCCACAGCTGCTTCGTCCGCTTGAGCGGATCCCCTTGAGGGAGGCCGACCTGGTCCTTTTTGGCCGCACCGGGCACCAGGCCCCCGTTGTCCGTGGAGGACGCCCGCCACCCATGGTTGGGGGTCTGCAACACATTGGGGCTAAGGATCAGTTGCACCTTGCTGTCATTGCTCCCCACGCCATAGCCCTTGGAAGGCCAGTCGGCCTGCTGCGTTCCCACGGCGCGCGTGTAGACAGCCAGCGCGCCACCGCCGTGCTTGTCCGCCGGCCGCGAATAGCGGCCCGCCTTTCCCTCCCGGCTGTAGGCGGAGTTGAGTTGGCCCTGCTGGAGGGCACTCTTCACGTGCTCTGGGGCCATGCCATGGGTCAGGCATGAGGCATTGTCCAGGTTGAGGGCAGGCGGGGGGCGGCCGGCGATAGGAGGGGCCAGCGGGGGGCAGGGGCCCTGCGGATGGTTGACGCGCGTGGTGGAACTGCCTGCGGCCTGCGTGGAGGTGGTCGCCGGAGTGCTGAAGGTGCTGATGCCTTGATGGGATTGGAGGGCTGTTTGGGTGGGATTGGCGGGGACCGGCCTGGGGAGCCTGCTCTGGTTGACGACGTTCGAGCGGTCGGGGAGCGTCGTCGCGCGGTTCGGAGTGGGACGCAGTCCTTCCTGGCGAGCGTTGGCGCGAGAGCGGGTAGGCGTGCTGACAGGCTTGGGGATTCGGGACATGGCTTTGATGCTCCAGTTTCCGAGCGGCGCCGGAGGGTGTTTGGAAATTCAGCCACAGTCTTACCACCCGCGCCAGCGGAGGTGCTGCCAATCGCCCGCCCGTGCCCGACACGACGCCTGATTGCCAATCCAAGGCCCACTATCTCCTTTCGGACAGTGCTTCGCCCTGGAGGCTCAGTATTCGATTGGTTCGAGACGTTCACCGCCGCCTTGGTCCCGCGCACGCGAACGCGCGGGCCCGTCCTTCTCGTGGTGTTCCGATAGCAAACCCCGAAGGGCAGCCAGTCACGCTGCTTGCGCGCGTCATCAGTCCAAAAACGTGACTGGTAATGCGGATGCTGGTCTGCCGCGGACTCAGTGTAGGGTCAGCGGTACGCAGTAAAGCGCCCTCGCGCCATGAAAACGTTCTCGTCATCGATAATGACTTGCGTGCTTGCATCTGTGCGCCAGACATCGATGAGTTCCAGCACTCGCGTGGAGGTGAGGGGCCAGACGTCACCATGCGGAGGCTTCTCGACGAGCACCCATTCATGGGCGCGCCCCTCGTCCGGCTGTGGGCCACCCACGGCGTATATCTCGCTGCGGTCCGCCAGCAAGGCGACAAGGTTGCTGCTCAGCAGCGCCGAGCCCTCGCTGCGCTGGGTGAGCATGTCCACGCCCCGAGAGAGGCTCGCCAGTCGCTCCGGTGTCCTGGGACAATGACGCGGGGAGGTCTGGGGAGAGACAAGCGTGCTCGTGAGCTTCCGCAGGTTCGGCTCGTTGCTGGCGAGGAGCACCACGCTGGTGGAGGCGATGACCCACCAGGGAGGGCTCCGGGTGCGGAGGACAGGCAGGAAGCCCATGAGCGCCGCGGCGACAACCGGTACGCCATAGTGAAACCGCCAGGCCATGCCGAGGAAGCGGATGCCCAGCATCGGGAGCAGGACCAGCAGCCAGGTCCAGTCGGGCCGCAGCCGTTCACGCCATGCCCAGACTCCCAGTGGGACGAACAGCAGCGTCAGGGTGCCGATGCGCGACACATGAGGCGGAGCCAGACGGAGCGAGAGATAGTGGAACCAGCCTCCCTCCATCCCCTGTCTGAGGCGGAAGGTGTAGTCCACGGTGGGGCCCAGGAGCCAAGGGCGCAGCCCGTAGACCCATGCGAGCCAGGCGAGCGACAGCGCCCCCACGAATGTCGCGAGGCGTCGCTCCCCCCGGAGGACCAGCGCGAGGGTCAGCATGACGCCTCCGAAAGCGAACTCCTCCTTGCAGGCAAACAGGAGGACCAGCGACGCCAGGAGCAATCCTTGGCGGCGCAGATGGAAGGCCAATCCCGTCAGCACCCAGGGCAGCACGGACCACGTCGTCGGGTGGACGGGGAACTTCATGGCCTCCACCATGCTGGGACTCAGCAGCAGGAGTGCCGCGAGCAGAACCAAGGCATTGCGGCTCAGCAACCCCTTCAAGTGGAGCCAGAGCAGGGGGGCCACGGTGAGCAGCACGAAGAGTGCCTCGACGGCCAACGCGGCCCACATGGGTGGGATTATCCACGCCAGAGGATGTGCCACCCAGAGGATGGGGTCGAAGTGGTCGTTGAAGATGAAGACCTGCCGCGCGCTGATCCACGGGTTGGGCTCCGCCAACGACAAGCGCGCCACTGCCTGGGAATAGATACCCAGGTCGAAGTTCGGGAAGCATCCCTGCGCGGCCTGAAGCCAGACAGGGACTACGACGAACACCCCCCAGATGAGGACCACGAGAAGCAGGGCCATGGCCCCCAACCCGTGCCGCACGCGTCCGGGGCTCGAATCACTGGTGGAAGGAACCATGGCGCCAAGTCGAGGCGATGTTGGCAACGGTCGTGGGCTCGTGCCGACTATCGCTCTCCTACGGTGTCAGGTCCCACAGGCAGTGTCACGGCGTTGGACGAAGGGGACCGCCGGAACAGAGCCATGCGTCCTTGTCAAACTGCGTCGGGACGTGGTTGAGCAACAGCAGAACCCGGACTGGGCCTTTGGCGACTCCTCGGTGCGTGCAGTGACAGTCAATTATCACCCTGGCTGTAATAGCGCGTCCATCCCGCCCGGACGCCGGGAACGAGGCGTCGGCTTCCCGTCAATCCGAGAGCAGAGCGCCCGGGAAATGTCCCACGGAATGAGGGCCATGCGTCTCGCTTTGGGGGACGAGCCTCCCCCAACGCCCGTACCGGGCGAGACTGACGATGGGGCGGGTATCGGCCCAGGGGTGAGGTCCGTCCGTGCGCAAGCCGGTGAACGAGGTCGAGCAGACCGAGGGCTACTACCGTCGCTACGGTGAGGCCGTGCATCGGCGTTGCCTGCGCCTGCTCGGCGACGAGGCGCTGGCCTGGGATTCGACGCAGGAGGTGTTCCTGCGCGTCCACGCGAACTTGAAGCCGCTTCGCGCCGCAGGCTCTCCGTTGTCGTGGCTGCTCACCGTGACGGACCGACAGTGCTTCTCGGTGCTGCGCCGCCGGCGCACCGAGGCCTCCCTCGCGCTGACGCGACTGGCGCCGCTTCCGGAGGCCATCGCTTCCCCAGAGGCCGCGCTGGAGCGGCTGCTGGTGGATGCGGACCTGGTGAGGCGCGTCCTCGCCCACTGCCCGGAAGACGTCCAGCGCGTCGTGGCCCACCGCTTCATCGATGAGCTGGAGCAGGAGCAGATCGCCGCGCTGCTCGACGTCTCGCGCAAGACGGTGCAGCGCAAGTTGCAGACCTTCTTCGACACCGCGCGGCGGCTCCTGGACGTCGCCCCCCGTCTTGAGCCGAGAAAGGGAACGGCCCCCGCATGAGCCCCTCCTCCATTCCTCGCTTCCCAGGCGTACCGGACCTCATGCTGGAGCGCTACCTGTGTGACGAACTCTCCGCGGAAGAGGCCCGGCGCGTGGAGGAGGCGGTGCGCGTTTCGCCCGCGCTGTCGGCGTACCTGCGCGAGCGACGGGCCGAGAAGGCCGCATTCTCCCTCGTGCGTCCCTTCGGTCCGATGCGGGCGCGGCTGGAGGCGCCGCGTCCGAGCCGCTGGCGCAGGCTCTGGCGCTGGAGCCAGCCCGTGCTGGTGCTTGGCGTGGTGCTCGCGGCGGTGCTGCCACGGCTCGTCACGTTCGAGGAGGTGGAGCGGGTGCGCGTGCGCGGCGGCCTCACCGCGCGGGTGCTCGTCAAGCGAGGCGAGGCCGTCTTCGAGCAGGGGCCCGGCGTGGTGCTGCGCTCCGGCGACCGCGTCCGTGTGGAGGTGGAGGACGCGGAGGGCGGCGCGCTCTATGTGCTGGCGCTGAGTGAGCGAGGCCGCGTCACGCCACTCCAGGGTTTTCCGACCACGGGCGGGGCGCTGACCCTGGGGCCGGGGCGGTGGGTGTTGCCCGGGAGCCTGGAACTGGACGATGCCCCCGAGCAGGAGGCGTTGGTGATGGTGCTTGCGGCCGACGCCAGGGATGCACCTTCGCCCGAGGCCGTCCAACGCTGGCTGGAGCAGGCGGCGCGGGAAGTCGATTTCCCGCCGACACTCACGCCGCTCCCCGGCACCCGCCATGCCTTGCGTGCGCTGCCCAAGGAGCTGCCGTGAGTGCCCGAGACTCGCGCGTGCTCGGCGCGCTGCTCGTCCTGCTCTCCGTTTCGGCCGCGAGCGCGGAGAGCCGGTTCTCCATCAGCGTGGGACACAACCTGGGCCTGGACTCGGATGAGCCCCTGCGCTGGGCTCAGCAGGATGCCGAGCGCATGGACGCGGTCTTCGGCCAGCTTGGCGGCGTGCCCGAGGACCGCCGCCTGCTCCTGCGCGGTGAGTCGGTCTCGAATCTCCGGCTGGGACTGGCGCGGATGCGAGGCCGCCTCGAGGAGGCGCGGCGCGCCGGAGAGCGCACGCTGCTGTTCTTCTTCTTCTCGGGGCACGGCGACGAGGCCTCGCTGCGCCTGGGAGGCGAGGCCCTCCCGCTCGCGGAGCTGCAGCGGCTGCTGGCCGAGGTCCCGGCCACCGTCACCGTCGCCATTCTAGACGCCTGTCACAGTGGCGCGCTCGTGCGCGGCCGGTCCAAGGGGCTCAAGTCCGCGCCCGCCTTCGATGTCTCCTTCCTCCGGCAGGTGGGGCCGGAGGGCCGCGTGTTCATCGCCTCCGCCGGGGCACACGAGGTGGCGCAGGAGTCGGACAGCCTCCGGGGCTCGTTCTTCACGCACCACCTGATTTCGGGCCTGCGGGGCGCGGCGGATGTGGACGGCGATGGCCGCGTCTCGCTCACGGAAGCGTATGCCCACGTCTATCATCGCACGCTCGCGGGCTCGCATGCCTCCACGGCGGCGGTGCAGCACCCGGAGCTGTCCAGTCAGCTCGCGGGAGAAGGGGACCTGTTCCTCACCACGCTCTCGCGGGCCCATGCGCGGCTCGAGCTCCCCGCCGCGGTGGGGGACAGCGTCGTGCTCGTGGACGAGCGCACGCTGCACGTGATGGCGGAGGTGGCGCCCCGGGCCGAGGACCCGGTGAGCGTCGCACTGCCCTCGGGCCGCTACCGCGTGCAGGTGCGGCGCGGCCCCCAGGTTCTCTATGGCAAGGTGTACCTGCCCTGGGGCGAGAAGCAGCGCTTGAATCCCGAGTCCCTGGAGGTTCGCACGTTGGCCCTGCACCAGCGGAAGGGCGCGCTCCTGGACGCCAGCACCTGGCGACTTCAAGCGGCGCTGGGCGCTGGGCGCTCCTCGACGCAACTGGGAGGCTGGGGACCGCAGGTGGGCGTGCTGCTCGCGCGCGAGGGCCCTGGAGGACGGGGGTTGTCCTTCCTCGGGGGCCTCACGCTGGGCGCCACCCGGGGCTCCACGGCCGCGCAGAAGCTCGAGCAAGTCGAGATTGGGCTGTGGAGTGGCCTGGGCCTGGCCGGCTCGGTGGGGCGCGTCTGGGCGGGCGCCCACGCGGGCGTCGGCGTGCTGGGGCTGGTCCAGCGCGCGACGAGCCCGGATGCGGAGCGGCGCCGGGAGGTGGGGTTGCCCGCGTCGCGGACGCGCGCGGGCGCGGGAGCCGCCATCCTCGCCACGCTCTCCGCCGAGGTGCCGGTGAGCGCGAGCACGGGCCTCTTCGCCCGGCTGGGCGGCCATGTCGCGTTGATGCGCGAGGACGACGAGCTCAGGACGCAACTCGCACCACAACTGATGCTCGGTTGCACCTGGGGACTGTGACGTCTGGAGCCATGTCCCACGGCGCGCTGTTCGCGCGTCTCCTTGCTCGCATCGACCCGGTGGCCCGAGCGCTTCCGAAGCAAGGCGTGCGTGTCTCCCGGCTGATGCCTGTCACGTGACATGGGATTGCTCCCGTGGACCGAGAGGAGAGCCAATATGACGACGATGGGACGTGGTTTCTGGAAGTGGGGACTGCTCACGCTGGCGCTGGTGGGATGTGGAGGTGTCCTGGGGGACGAAGCCGAGGACGAGCCGATGCTCACGCTCGAGGGCACGCTCCAAAACACCGCTTCATCCGAGCTGGGCAGTGCCGACCGGCTGCGAGCCGCGCTCCTCTGGGACACCTGGCCCAAGGCCGTCGTGGACTGCATCGTCCAGGGAACGACCCCGGGGGGCTTCGCCAAT
Source organism: Myxococcus virescens (assembly GCF_900101905.1). Lineage (NCBI taxonomy): Bacteria > Pseudomonadati > Myxococcota > Myxococcia > Myxococcales > Myxococcaceae > Myxococcus > Myxococcus virescens. Next base: position 115,667 of record NZ_FNAJ01000019.1, read on the forward strand.
TGCCAGCGGCTGAGCCCCAAGTCGTCGTTCCACCACCCTGGGGTGGAAGTCCAGGTGGACGGCCGCTTCCCCAACACCTTCAGCATGCCCCTCCGTCGCCTGCCGGAGCCTGGAGCACTGATGGGGGAGGAAGGCTCCTGGCTGGGCGTCGCACATGTGCTGGCGTACGTGGACGGCAACGGCAACAGGAAGTTGGACCGGGTCTCGAACGAGGCCACTTCGAGCACGGACATCGTCGTCGGGTTTCAAGAGGGCTTCAGCGAAGACTCGACGGAGACCTCCAGCATCGTGTATCGCGAGGGCGCGCTCCACCCGATCTTCAACAAGATGTTCCCGAACTGCCCAGAGGTTCCTCAGGGGTACTCGGTGCTGACGGTGCGTTACACGTCCACCTCCGAGGAGTGCTTCCTGAAGACGCGCAAGGTGGACCTGAACATCATCCTGGAGGCGCAAGAGGCCTTCCAGGAGCTCGCTTGTGTTCAGCCCAACGCCTTGGTCCTCATTGACACGGTGCGCGCCTCGACCCAAGGGCCGCCCCCTCCGGGGAGCACCCAGCGCTGCGGCACGTATGTGTATGCCGCGTCGCGCCTCGAGCAGGTGTTGTATGTGAACCCCCATCCGGAGCGCTTCTGCTCCACCGCGAACACGGTGGCGTACACGTTGCGTGACTACTGGGATGGCACTTGGGATGACCGGGACTCGCCGCCTTCCTGGTGGCCCTGCCCGGTGACCACGCCCTGAGGTCACGACCGCAAGGGGGCAGGCGCGCTGCCCCCTTCGCGGCCTGGTTCTCCTGTCGCTGGCGGTCCGCTGCCGAGCGCTCTTGCGGAAGAGCCGAAGCCGTGATGGCCTTGGGGGCTTCGCCTAGTTGAGCTCAAACTCAATCGGATAGTGGTCGCTCACCAACTTCATTGAATCCGTAGTCAGATTGAACTTGGTGTCAAGGTACACGGTGCGCCCCTTCGCGGCATGCGCGCGCAGCTTATCGCCTGCCACGACGGCTCGGTCGTAAGGGCAACTCGCCTTGCCGACAGAGGACTTGGTGTCGTCCCCGATGAGCCAGGTGAAGCGAGAGTCCGAACGCAGGGGATTCGTCTCCCAATACTTCTTGGCAAAGTAGCTACAGCCTGCTTGCCAGTCCCCCATGAGGATGCCGTTCTTGATGTTCCAGCGCTTTGCCGCGTCGTCGTAGACCTTCACCAGGGAGCCTATTTCTGCGACCGCCGCCGAGGACTCCGCGTGGAGTGGAACGACGAAAAAATTCTTCGCGGTTGCCTGGGTGGTGCTGAACCTGACGACGAATGGTTCGCGTGCGAAGAGGTCGGCGGAGTCGGCATAGTGGTAGCTGTCGACCATCTTGAGCGCGCTCTTCTTGTAAATAAAAGCGTATTGCTCCGTTGTATTTGCCCGACCCAGACGATTGCTTACGAGGATGCTGTATGCGTTGCCTGTCGCAGCGTTGAGTTGCTTCATGAGGGCCGTCGTCGCGATGTCGGTCGGATCTCTGATTTCCTGGACAAGGATGAGGTCGTACTGCTTGACGGTATCCACGATGACTCTCATGACGTCCGCGTTCATCACCTTCTTTTGACCGAAGACCTGGATATTCCAACTCGCTACTTTGATGGCAGCCGAAGCTTCCCTGGCCCATGTCATCAGGCCCAGGACGAAAAATGTTGCGACGAAGGTGCGTGTGAAGGTCTTCAGGGCAAGCATGATGTTTCGTCCTTTCATTGCTCCTGCAGCAAGAGCGCTCAGGCTGGAAGTATGCGCCGGCACCGCGGATTCCGTACTGCTGATTCCCAACCCTGAGCTGTCCGATTTGACGGGGGCAACTCCAGAGGCTTGGTCCCGAATTCCAGCAAACGCGATGCCAGGAGTGTCGTTGACTGCTGCTCGACCGGAGGCGCTGTTTGGAAGTCCGGCGTCTGCTGTGGCAACGCGGCTGTTGACACGTCAGCCCCTGAATGTGACGTGTCAACTTTGATCTGCCCCCGTTCTTCGGGCCACGAGTTACGAGAGTCCTGCGGAGCTGCTGAAGCCGTGCTTGGAGGAGGTTGACCGGAGTCGGCATGGGCGCGACGAACTCCGACTGAGAGTCCCCCGCTTTCGTGGCCACCCCGATGTAATCGAAGGGTGTTTGATGTCGGAGAGCGAGAAGAAGCAGAGGCGGCAGTGGTGTAGCTTCGGCCTGGAGTTCAAGGCCGGGGCGGGGAAGCTGGTACTGGAGGAGGGCACGTCCGTCGCGGAGGTCGCGCGGAACCTGGACCTGACCGAGACCGTTTTCCGCAGATGGGTGGAGCAGGCCAAGACGGACTGGGGCCAGGGCAAGCCGGGCGCCCTCATCAGCGAAGAGCGGGTGGAGTTCACCCAGTTGCGCAAGCTCGTGCGCCAGCTCGAAATGGAGAAGGAGTTGCTAAACAATGCGGCGGCCTTCTTCGGAGGGAGATGAAGTGAAGTTCCGCTTCATCCACGCGAAGAAGGCCGCACTGTCGGTAGCCTTCATCTGCCGCCAACTGGACGTCTCCCGCTCTGGCTATTATGCCTGGGCGAAGAGTCCCGAGTCGCAACGTAAGAAGAGCGACCGTGAGCTGAAAGTGGAGGTGGGGGCCATTTTCCAGGAGAGCCGCGGCACCTACGGCAGCCGGCACGTCCATGCGGAGATGCGCGCACGGGGCCGTCGCAGCTCCGAGAAGCGTGTCGCGCGCCACATGCGGCAGGAGGGTCTGGCGGCCCGCCGAAGGCGCCCCTCGTACGGACCACCGACAGCATGCACGCCCATCCCGTCGCTCCCAATATCGTGGCTCGTGACTTCCGGCCTCCGGGGCTCAACCGCACCTGGGCGGGCGATATCACCTACGTGTGGACTGCTGAGGGCTGGCTCTATCTGGCCGTGGCGCTGAACCTCTTCAGCCGTCGCGTCGTGGGCTGGAGCATGGCGGAGCACATCGACCGCCACTTGGTTCTCGCCGCTCTCGGCATGGCGCTCACAGGTGTTGTATGCGGCGGTGAGGGAGAGCTTGGCCACTCTGCTGGCAGAGGCGAGCGAGGTGGGGCACGGCCTGCCCCGGTATGTGGAGCGGGACTGCGCCTCGTGCCTGGAGTGTGACGTGCTGGCGCATGGCTTTGCGCGGGTGTGCTGCGGGAGCTGCAGGGACGAGCTGTTCGCCGCATTATCAAGGCGCGGTGAGCCCGCCTCTATCTTCGTGGCTGGCCGATCACTTCGTCACCGCCATGCTCCCAATCATGTGATATGAAGTCCCCGGCATGCCTGTAAATGCCGTGAAACCAGTTCAGGCAGAACCAGCCGAGGGAGGATGCGATGAAGAAGCTGATTTTCGTAGTGGCACTGGTCGCGGGGGCGACGACGGCGGTGGCGGGCATGGTCGGCGGTAACCAAGTCATCATCTCGACGGACAGCTCCGGCCAGCTCGAGGCCAAAGGCACCTTCTACAGCGTGCGGAACAGCTCGGACACGGTCCAGTATATCGGATGCTCGCTCTACGCTTATGATACGGGCAGCCACTCCGCTACGTGTTACGCCAGGTCGGCCACCGCCGAGTACGTTTCCTGCCACACCAGCGATGCGAATATGCTGAGCGTGGTCAAGACACTCAATCCCGCGTCCTATCTCTACTTCGTTGTAAACGCGAATGGGTCCTGCGACCGCGTCATCACTGTGAACGCTTCCTACAATCTTCCGTAGGAATCCACATGAGCCTCCGTCTGGTCGTGGCCGCCTCGGCGGGAATCCTCGTGGGCGCAGGCGGGATGTGGTTTGCGCTCGCGCCTCCCGCTGCTCCCGTTGTGCGGGCCCAGATACCATCAGCCGGTGCTCCCTCCACGGAGTCGTCGAGGGCTGCCATCGACGTCGATGCCATCCGCGCCGTTGTGCGCGAGGAACTGCGTGCTGCATCGATGGCCCCCCCTCCTCCGGTGGTGCTCGTTCCTGCTGCGACCGAGGGGCCCGCCTCTCAGAAGGAGGAGACGCCCGCCGACGAGGCGGCAACCGCGAATCTCAGCCCCGAGTATGGCGAGGCGGAGCACGTCGTCCTGAGTGGTCTCGCGCGGCGCTCGTGGTCGGCGGAGGACCGGAGTCGGCTCCAGGCGCTCATGTCCCAGCTCAGGCCCGCCGAGCGAGAGGCCCTCGCCAGGCAACTCATCGTCGCCGCCAATCGCGGTGAGCTGAAAGTGGACATCGAAGGACCGCTTTTCTGACTCTTGTTGAGCCCACGCTTCCGGGTGGAGTTCCTCGACGTGGGGCTCTGTGATGCGAGGGGGAATCAGGGACGCGCCGGTTGGGCGAGGGCACCTGCGGAAGCTCAGGCCGAGGCGGTAGATGAGGTGGTGTTGGGAGGGCTCTTGCCCGCCAGGCTCGTGTTCTCCCGTGCTTCACTCTTGTCCTCCACCTCCGCATCCACCTCGCCGTGCTCGGCGGGCGTCGCCTCACGCGCAGCACGCAGGGCCTGGGCGTGCCGGGCCTGGAGGCCCTCCAGCGAGAAGCAAGTGTGCAGCTCCTGGCGGGAGTCGGCGCCGCTCATGACGAACTCCTTCAGGCGCACCATGGCGTTGAAGTCGGTGGGGATGTCGACGCGCACGCGGCCTTCGGCCAGCGCCTCCTCGACGCCGAGGAAGTAGCCGGCAATCATCTTCAGGGTGTCGTCCTTGGAGACGGCGATGGTGGTGGCGCGCAGTTCCATCAGCTTCTGGTCCGCCTTGGTGGCGATGCGCGTCTTCGCGAAGACGTCGCTCCAGGCCCCGCGCTGGCCCGCAGTGGCTCGTCGCGCTGGGAGAATGGCGGACCGCGGACACTCCGCTCCGCGAGGCCGTCGCGAAAGCAACCGTTGCCACGCCCCCGCGTTGTCGCCGGGGCAGGCGGCTCGTAGCGTCGAGCGCCTCGCCTTTCTCCACCCGAGGCCCCTCGCCGCATATGCGAATTCCGCTCCGAGCGCGTCCCCTGCTGGTGGCGTGCGCACCGCTGCTGCTCTCCGGCTGCTTCCACCTCTTTGGAGGCGGGGGCGGCGGCAAGGCGGACTTCAAGCCGCCCCGCCGCGTGGATCCACAAGACGTGGCCGTGCCGGAGGGCTACCGCATTGAGGTCGTGGCCACCGGTCTGACGTACCCCACCGGCGTCGCCTTCGACGGAGAGGGCACGCCCTACGTCACCGAGTCCGGCTACAGCTACGGCGAGGACTTCGCCCCGGGCAGGCTGCTTCGGGTGGAGAAGGACGGCCGCCTCACCGAGGTGGCGAAGGGCGAGCATCAGCCGTGGACGGGCGTCACCTGGCACCAGGGCGCGTTCTATGTCGCCCAGGGCGGTGAACAGGGCGGTGGCCGCATCGTCCGCGTCACGCCGGGTGGCCTGATGACGCCGCTCGTCTCCAGCCTGCCCAGCCTGGGGGACCACCACACCAATGGCCCCGTCGTGGGACCTGACGGCGCGCTCTACTTCGGGGTGGGCACGGCGACGAACTCCGGCGTCGTGGGCCCGGACAACGCGAGCATGGGGTGGCTGAAACGCAACCCGGCCTTCCACGACGTGCCGTGCCGCGACGTCACGCTGGCCGGCGTCAACTACCCCAGCGCCAACCCACTCGCCTCGCAGTCGGGCCAGGTGCTCACGGGTGCCTTCGTCCCGTTCGGCACGGAGACGAAGCCGGGGCAGGTCATCAAGGGCGGTATGCCGTGCAGCGGTGCGGTGTTCCGGCTCGTTCCCGAGGCCACCACACCGGAACTGGTGGCCTGGGGGTTCCGCAACCCGTTCGGCCTGGCGTTCGCGCCCAACGGCCGGCTGTACGTCACCGAGAACGGCTACGACGTGCGCGGCAGCCGGCCGCTCTTCGGAGCTGCGGACTGGATGTGGGAGGTGGAGCCGGGCGGCTGGTATGGCTTTCCGGACTTCGCCGGTGGCAAGCCCGTGGATCAGGAGTGGTTCAAGGTGCCGGGTGGCGAGGTGCCCAAGCGCGTGCTGCAAGAGCCCCCTGGGACGCCGCCTCAGCCGGTGGCCGCCTTCGGCGTGCACTCGTCGTCCAACCGCTTCGACTTCTCCCGCAACCCGGACTTCGGCCACGTGGGCGAGGCCTTTGTCGCGCAGTTCGGAGACCAGGCCCCGGACACGGGCAAAACGATGGCGCCCGTGGGCTTCAAGGTCGTTCGGGTGGACGTGTCGAATGGCGTCATCGAGGACTTCGTCGCCAACAAGGACAAGGGCAGCGGAGGGCCGGCCTCGCGGCTGCGGAAGGCGGGCCTGGAGCGCCCCATTGACGCGCGCTTCGAGCCCAGCGGCAGGGCGCTCTACATCGTCGACTTCGGCGTCATGCTGGTGAAGGGCAAGGGAGACTTACGTCCCTTCCAGCAGACGGGCGTGCTGTGGCGCGTGACTCGCGCGACCCCGGAGGCGAAGCCATGAGGACAACCCTGCTCGCCGTGCTCGCCTTCACCACCCTGGCCTGTGGCCCCGCGCGCCGGGGCCCGCCCTTCGGCGCGCCCCGGCAGTTCACCGAGCAGGAGCAGGAGGGCCGAGTCCTCTTCATGCGCCACTGCAACCAGTGTCACCCCGGCGGCGCGGCCGGGTTGGGGCCGGCCATCAACAACAAGCCCCTGCCGTCGGTGGCCATGCGTACGCAGATACGCCATGGGGTGGGCGCCATGCCTGCCTTCACCGATGAGATGCTCGACGATGCGCAGGTGGACGCCATCGTCGCGTTCCTCAACGATCTGCAGGAGGCGAAGGACTAGGGGCTGTCCCTGATGAGCGCAGCCAAAGAAGCATGGATGCGACATGCAGGACGGCGAGGTAGCTCGTCGCCGTCTTGTCATGGCGGGTGGCGACGGCCCGAAAATGCTTGAGGTCGTGGAAGAAGCACTCCACCCGGTAGCGCAGCCGGTACAGGGTGCGGTCTAACGGCAACGCCCGCTTGCGGATCGGGTTTGAATGGATGACAGGCTTCATCCTGAGGTTCCGAACGTTGGCGCGGATGCGGTCGGCGTCATGGCCGGTATCCGCGATGAAAGCGGCGCCCTCGGCAGGGGCGCGATGCGGCCCCTCTCGGCATCGCTCAATTCATGTCGGCGCACAGCCCGCGTTGATCAGACCTGGCGCCAGCCAGCAGCTCCGATGGGGACCCAGCTCGATGGGCCGGATAACCGGCCCGCCAGGTCGATTGGCGAACACGAAATCAGGGACAGCCCCTAGATGAAGGGTGCCCTCAGCCTCAACAGGGCACCCATCCCTCTTATGCGTCTCACACGACCATCAACAAAGGTACACGGCAATACCTGCCGTCGCGCGCGCAGGCACGCCCATCCAACAGGGAAACTACGGATTCGCCAGGACGGGCAAACCCGGGTCATAGATGGGGCCGTACGTTGTGACACCGCACCGGGAAGCGTTATCCGCGATCGAGGTGCTCAAGTCGTTCAGGAAGACGACCCGCAGCGAGTAGCCTGGGGCGGCGCCGAAGATGCCGCGAAGGCGCTGCGCATCCGTGACCGTGTCATTCACACCGAAGCGCACGGACGCTCGGCCGAGCATGTTGTTCGCCTTGAACGTACAGCCCGGCGTGTACTGGTACGTCGACGTGGAGAGGACCGTCGGCGACATGCGCGCCAGCAAGCGGGCGATGGGCAGGCCATTCCAAACGGGGTTGGTCGCACGGCTCAACGTCTGTGCATTCGGCCACGTGGTCGAGCCGTAGCGCGGAACGCCATTGGGGCCCGAGTAGAGCGTCGTCTGGGGCGACACACCGGCGACGTAGTCATTCACGCCCAAGCCGCTCGCGAGCAGCGTCAGGTTTTCGCCCGAGGGGAAGAGCGTCGCGCTCCGGTTCATGTCGAACGCGTCGTACGGGACGTTGAGCTTGATGGAGGGCGCCGGCAGCTTGAGATTGACGAGCAGTTCGTTGCTGCGCGTCGTCGAGCCATCGAGGAACAGCTGCACGTTTGTCGTCTCCGGCAGCGAATCGATGATGGAACTTTCGATGGTGGAAGTCATGCTGTTCGCCGCCTCGCTCTCGATGATGTCGTAGATGAGGGTAGGAACGAGGCCGAGAATGGGAACGACCTGAACCGCCACACACCGGAGCGGCCATTCGAGGCTCGCCTGGGGCGCATTCACCCATTGCACCGAAATGCCAGAGGAGTTCGCATTCAGCTTGAAGGTGCCATAGGCGCGAATCGTCGGGTCGCACCAATTGTCGAGGTCCGTCTTGAATTTGAACGAGAAGCCCACGCCATTCGAGGTGACGGAGAGCTGGAGGCTATTCGGGTCGTAGCCGTAAATGCGGCGCATGGAGCCGTCCGACGACCTGATGACGGTCGAATTCGTAGCGCCATTGAACTTCGTGAAGAGCGCCTTGCCGAACATGTTCCATAGTTCGGCACGAGAGAAACCGATGGGGGCGGGGACGGAGTTCGCCTCGACGCTATCGACTTGCACCATCGGGAAGCTGTACGTCGCGGTGCCGCTGCCGAAGGTGCGCCCAACGGTGATGGTGACCTGGTTCGTGGAGCCATCTCCCAGATAGGGGAAGAATATCCACAAGTTGTAGCCGTAACGGCTGGGGTCCGCGGGTTGGTACGAGGAGTCCTGGGCGGAATACCAATAGCCATCGGTATACGTCGGCGTCACGACGCGCGAGCCGACTTTGACCTCTCTGATGTACGTGCACTTGTCGGTAACGAGCTCGAAGCGGAGGCCATTGGCGGAGACGTATTCGATGCCACCGCGGCTCATGCGGCCACTCTCGGGATTCCAATTCGCGGGTGCGCCGCCGCCGATATGGAGGGCCGCGGGGCTCATCAGCGTATTGCTGAAGATCTGCGGAGTGGTGTCCGCGTTGCCGCACGCATTCTGGACCGTCCCCCGGCTGGTGGTGAACGGGTCAGCTCGCGCGGAGAGCGACTCGGCTTCGTTTTCGGGGAGACCTTCCTGACCACAGCCAAAGGCGAGCGGCAGGAGCAGCAGGGCAGTGAGACGGCGCAATGAACGCATGGAGAACCTCGAGTGGAACGGAGTATCCCTGGCGCCGTGAGCAGACACGGGCCAGCGGTCCAGGACAGTCGCAGCGTGTCTACACTTCCACCCGGCGTGGGGCTTCCTCGCAGGCGCCAGATGCTTCCGCGTCCACGCCAATCCAGACGTGTGCGTGTTCTGGGTAAGCCTTAGCCGTGCCCCGTCGCGACAGGAACCAGATTCTCGTGAGACCTGTGGCTATCGGAAATTGGGGGCCCGTGCCATGCGCGCATCAGCGAACGCGTCATTTCATGCACGGTACTTCGAATGGGCCCCCAGAGTGCTGAGACCCCAATGCAGGCGGGGGTAGATGAATGCGCTGGGTGTCTCGGCGGGAGCCTTTGACTCCCTGTCCTTCGGTGTGCCGGTGGGCTTCTACCACCTGGCGGTGGGGACGGGGCACGGGGCGTATGCCAGAGGCTGGGGGAACGTGCGGGTGCGGCGGTTGGAAGGTCGTGGGGGCTGCGGGTGAAGATGGACGAGTCCCTGGTGCGTGTTGGCAAGCGCGTCTGGCTGCCATTCCTCCGTGCTCGCCAGTACATGCAGTCCCGCCAGTCGCTGCTGGACTCCTCGCTCACTCAGTTCTTCAAGGAGGCGGAGCGGTAGCGGCCATGATTTTGGGTAGGCACAGCTGTCCTACGTCGGTATGTCGGGAGCGCGCCGGGAGTCCTCAGGCGGGCGCGAGCCGTGGATGCACACCCTGGACGTCCAGGTGGGCGTGAACTATCGCGTGAGTGCGCGGCAGCGCGTTCACTTTCACCTCGACATCTTCAATGTCCTCGACGTCCAGCCCCAGTCCACGCTTGCCTGGGGCCGCGACGTGGCCGTGCAACCCGCGTATGCACTGCCCCGACAGGTGCGTCTGGCGGGCCGGTACGAATTCTGAGCGCCAAGCGCAGTTCCTGGCATGCGCCCTCTTGCCAAATGGCCACTTCAGGCATCCTTGCGAGCCGCGCCTGTTTTCATTGCACGTCGTTGTGTGCGCCTCGCTCACTCGCCTTGACGCACTGCCGGTGTGGCCTTGATGCCCTCATGACGCAGCGACCGAATTTTGGGTAGGCACAGGCAGACCAGCGCGCCTCGCTCTCTCGCATCGACGCGCTTTCAAACGTGCCTCGACGCGCCCATGACGCACAAGCGACTGAGGTCGCTGGACCATGTCGTCGTCCTGAACGAAGCCCACGCTCGGCGCCTGCTTCGCGAGTACCAGCGCTACTACAACGCGAGCCGGACGCACCTGTCGCTCGGCAAGGATACGCCCTAGAGGCGTGAGGTGCAGGGCCCGGAGCGCGGAGCCAAGGTGATAGAGCTGCGGGAAGTCTTCGGGCTCCACCACCGGTACGAGCGCCGAGCGGCATAGAATCTCGGCCCCTCCAGCAACGGCCTCAGAGACATGTCGCTGCCGCGCCATCCTGCCTACCTTCGCGGGAGGGGAGGGGGGCGCCCGCATGCAGCGCATCTTCGATTCAAGCGCATGAGAGGTTCTGGAGCAACCTGGCAGGAACGAGCACCTGCAAGATCAAGACGTTGCCAGAACCAGAAATAAGAGGAGGGCTGATGGAAAATTTTCATCAGCCCCCCTCTGGTGATCGAAAACGAGGAACGACCAGCCTTAACAGCTGGCATCAAAACGCCTGACTACTAACGCGCCTTCGGGCCGCCGCGAACGTGGATCTTGATCTTCATGTCGTGCCTCCTTTCGAGTTAAACGCTAAGTGAACTTGAAGTTGGATGTCAAATCGAGCCAGAAATCAATGTGTGGCGCATTGCGGCGATGCGGATGAAGTCCCGCGTCGCATCGAGGTGCTCGTATTCATTCAATGGGAGCGTGAATCACAAAGCAGTGGCCGAGGTGTTGACAGGGCAAGACCATTAAGGCGACTTTGGTTGGCGGACCATGGCATATCCCTTCGAGCGGACCCTTCGTTCCCTGAGCTACGAGTCGGACACGCGCCTCGTGTTCGTCGCTCTGATGGTGTTGTGTGCCGGCGGGCTCATCGCATGGTCGCTGTTCGCCAAGGTCCCGCTCGTCAAGGCCAGCTCACAGGCCCGGATCGAGCCACACAACGCCGTCCATCGCATCGAGCCGCCCAGCGCGGGCAGGGTCGTGCTCTCGCAGCTCAAACTCGACCAGGAGGTCAAGGAAGGCGACCTTCTCATCGAGTTCGACGCACGGGCCGAGCGCCTCGAGCTCGAGCGGAGCAAGGCGACGCTCGCCGCGACCGAGAAGGAGCTCGCTATCATCCGCCAGCAGATCACCAACAAGCACGAAGAGGCGGCTTTGACGGCACGGGTGGACGAGGTCGCAGTCAAGGAGGCGCTGGGGAGGGAGCAGGAGCTCGCGCCCAGGCACCGGCTCGCGGTGGAACGCGAGCAGCTGGCCCTCAATAGCCCGACGGGCGCGGTCTCGGAGATGGAGAAGCTCGAGCGCTCGACCGATGTCGACGCGCTCCGCTTCGCGCAGACGGCGCAGGGCCTGGCGCTCATCCGACTGCGGCGCGAGCAGAACGTTCGCCGTCAAGCCCTCGCCGCGCAGTTGCTGGAACTCGAGCGCGAGGCGCTGGGCGCCGAGGGGCGAATCCGGGAGCTCCAGGGGACCATCGACCGCCTCGAGTACCAGATCGAGCGGAAGCTGTATCGGGCGCCGGCCACGGGCCACCTGGTCGACGTGGCGGAACTCGGCTCGGGAGCGTTCATCGCCGACGGGCAGCGGGTCGGCACCATCGTCGCGAGCAATGCCGAGGTGCGGGTGCGCGCCCGTTTCCCGAAGGAGGTCGTCGGATTAATACATCCCGGTCAAACGGCGCGCCTCAAGCTCGACGGCTACCCGATGACCATCTACGGGACGGTCCCCGCCCGGGTGACGGCCGTCGGGACCGAGCCCGGCCAGACCGCCACGCCCGAGGCCATCCCCGGTACGGTGCGCGTCGAGCTCAAGTTCGCACCGCCGGACGATCCGCGCATCCAGCTGCGCCACGGCATGACCCTGTCGGTGGAGGTCGAGGTCGCGCGGGCGTCGCCTGTCGCGCTGTTGATGCGGGCGGTCGGTGAATGGAATCCGCAGCCTGAAGAACGGCCCGTGACCGTGTTCCGGCCCGAAGCCGAGGCCCGCTGACCATGACTCCTCCCAGGCGCCGGCGCTCAATCATTCCCGAGGTGATCCAGATCTCGGCGACGGATTGCGGCCCCGCTTCACTCAAGAGCCTGTTCGCGGGGATGGGTGTCGAGCTCAACTATCGCGTCCTTCGCGAAGTGTGTCAGACGGACGTTGATGGCACCTCGATCGTCACCTTGGATGAAGTCGCGAACCAGCTCGGGCTCGACGCCGAGGAGGTGATGCTTCCGCTCGATCACGTGATGGTCCCCGAAGCCAAGGCGCTTCCCGCCATCATCGTCACGCTCAGCGCGGGAGGACGGCCGCACTTCGTGGTGCTGTGGAATCGCGTCGGCCCGTTCATCCAGGTCATGGACCCGGCGGCGGGCCGTCACTGGACCCGGATTTCGACGCTGCTGAGCCACCTGTACCAGCACACCACGTCCGTTCCGGAGACCGGCTGGCGGGAATGGGCCGGGTCCGAGGAGGCGGTCGCGACGTTCGAGCGCCGCCTGCTGAACCTGGGTGCGACGCAGGCGCGGGAGCTGGTTGCCCGGGCGCTCGAGGACCCTGGGTATCTGTCGATCGCCAGGCTCGACGCCGCGTGTCGGGCGTCCGAAGCGATGATCCGCGCGGGCGCCGTCCGGCGAGGCCGGACGGCGGCGGGTCTGCTGCAATCCATGATGGCGAAGGACGATTCCGGCGAAGTGCCCATTCCCGCTGCCTATTGGTCCGTTCGCCCCAACCCCGAGGCGGAGGGCGAGCTGTCGATGACCGGCGCGGTGCTGATGCGGGTTCGCGGTTGGCGCGAGGCTTCGCGCGCAGGCGAAGACGCGCCGAAAGCCGTGCTCGCGAGCGACCTGGCGACGGAGCTCGTCGCCAAGCAGACGAGCCCGGCGCGAACGCTGCTCCGCCTGCGAGGCGAAGATTCGTGGGTCGTTCCGGGCCTGATTGCGGTGGGACTGGTGTTCGCCACCTTCGGGCGGATCCTGCAAGCGCTGATGCTCCGTGGCGTGCTCGACCTGGGGCGCGACCTCGGCACGTTCGCGCAGCGTGCGACGGGCATGGCTGTTCTCGCGGGCGTCGCGCTCTGCTTCATGCTCATCCAAATCCCCATTTCATTGGGATTGCTCGGCATCGGCCGCCGGCTCGAGGTGCGGCTGCGGAAGGCGTATTTCGAGAAGCTTCCCGAGATGGAGGACCGCTATTTCCAGAGCCGGCTCGCCTCCGACATGGCGTCTCGCACGCACAACATCCAGGCGATGCGGTCGCTGCCGCTCCTGCTCGCGCAGGCCTTGATCCTATCGCTCGAAGTCGCGAGCATCACCGCCGCGCTCATCTGGGCCGCGCCGCACGCATGGCACATCGTGCTCGCGCTCGCGGCGGTCACGCTGCTCGTGCCCCTGGTCGCGCAGAAGCTGCTCTTCGAGCCCGACCTGCGCGTGCAGATGCACGCAGGCGCGCTCAGCGGATTCACCCTGAACGCGCTCGTCGGGCTCACGCCGATCCGGATCCACGGCGCCGAGCGGTCGCTGCGCCGCGCGCAGGAGACCTTGCTCGTCAGCTGGACCAAGGCGCGCTATTGGCTCCAGACGCTGTCGGTCGGGTTCGAAGGCGGGCTGATGCTGGTGAGCTACGGCCTCGTCATGCTGCTCGTCTATTCGTACCTCGCGGGCACCGACCGGGCTTCGCTGGTGTTGTTGGTCGTCTATTGGGCGCTGCGGTTGCCCATTCTCGGCCAGCGGCTGATGCTGCTGAGCCGCGCGTTCCCGAATGCGATGAACCGGGTTCGCCGGCTCCTCGACGTCATCGGCGACATCAAGGATCCGCCGGCCCGGCCCGAGGCGCCAGTGCAGGAGCCTGTCGCGTCCGCGGACGTCGCGAGCGGCGTTTCAATCGTGATGGAGAAGGTCCGCGTGAAGGGTGGCGGTCACACCATCCTCGACAAGGTCTCCTTGAACATCGCCCCTGGCGAGCATGTGGCCGTGGTCGGTGTCTCCGGAGCAGGCAAGTCGACGCTGGTCGGCCTTTTGCTCGGCTGGCTCCGGCCGGCGCGCGGCGAGATCAAGGTCGACGGGCAGGTGCTCGATCAGGCCGCTGTCGAGCGGCTGCGGCGCACCACGGCCTGGGTGGATCCGGCGATCAGTCTCTGGAACCAGAGCCTCATCGACAACCTCCGGTATGGCAACGACGGCGCGCACGGCTGGTCACTGTCGGGGGCGCTCAAGGGCGCCGAGATGCTCGACATCCTCGAGGCGCTTCCAGACGGGCTGCAGACGTCGTTGGGCGAAGGCGGAGGGCTGGTCTCGGGCGGCCAGGGTCAGCGCGTGCGCCTGGCGCGCGCGATGCTTCGCTCCGGCGTGCGCCTGGCCATCCTCGACGAGCCCTTTCGCGGTCTCGATCGCGACCGGCGCGCGCGGCTCCTCGCCGAGTCCCGGCGGCTCTGGGCGGACATCACGCTCCTCTGTGTCACCCACGACGTCGAGCACACCCAGGAGTTCGATCGCGTGCTCGTGATCGAGAACGGTCGGATTCTCGAGAACGGGCCGCCGAAGGAGCTGCTCGCGAACAAAGAGTCGCGGTACGCCGTGCTCCTTCGCGCCGACCAGGAGAATCGCACACTGCTCTGGGGCAATGGGCGCTGGCGCCATTGGTGGCTTTCGGACGGCCAGCTGGTGGAGAGGCCGGCGCCGAAGCCCGTGGAGAAGCCGGTCGCGGAGCCCGCAGCAGGCGAGTTGGAGCTGGTGGGATGACGCGCTCGGACTCCGACCTGTTGTGGCCGGTCGAGCGACTGCCCGACGCGCTGGAGCAGCTGGCGCAGAGGCAAGGCTATGGCAGGGCCGCGGGCGAGATCGCCCCGCCCGCGGCGGCCGTCGAGCCGAGCCGGGTCTGGATGTTCGCGCTCGGAGATCGACTCGGCGTGGAGCTCGAGCCGATCACGCCGCTCTACCACGAGCTGCCCGACGTCCTCGAACGCGCCGCGCCTTGCATCCTCCAGGTCCGGCGAGACGGCGTTCCGTCCTATCTGGTGCTGCTGGGGACGCGGCGCGGGAAGCTGCGCCTGCTCGCGCGCGACGCCACGGTGGTTTCGGTCCAGAGGAAGAGCGCGCTCACGCTCCTGCGCGAAGAGCAGGAAGCCACCGTCGCCGAGGTGGACCAGCTGCTCGGCGGCGTGGAGATGTCGCCCCGTGCGCGCGAGCACGCCCGCTCACAGATGCTGTTGCAGCGGCTCGGCCAGGTGCAGCTGCGCACCGGCTGGATCATGCGCCCCAGGCGCACTGCGAGCCGGCGGACGCTGCTCGGTGACATCCCGTCGCTCGTCGCCGGCATCCTCGTGAGCCACACGCTCCTCTCGCTGGTGCTGGCTGGCTCGTTCTGGTTGCTCGGTCGCGCCGCGCTCCAGGCCCACCTCGAGACCGGCTGGTTCCTGGGGTGGATCGCCGTGATCGCGTGCGCGATTCCGCTCCGCATGCTCGAGGTGTGGTGGCAGGGCGTGTTCTCGATCCGGCTCGGAACGCTGCTGAAGCAGCAGCTCCTTGCGGGAACCCTCAAGCTGACCCCCGACGAGGTGCGGCTCGACGGCATCGGCCGCCATTTCGGCCGCGTCGCCGAGGCCGAGGTCGTCGAGCAGCTTGCGGTCGGCGGCGCCCTGCTCGCGGTGTTGTCGCTCGTCGACTTGATCCTGGCGGGCGTCATCCTCGTGCTCGGAGCCGGAGGGTGGCCCCAAGCGATGGTGCTCGTCCTGTGGGTCGTGGTCGCGTTCGTCCTCGCGCGCCGCCACTACGGCGTCCAGCGGGCGTGGTCGAGCGCGCGCGTCGAGATCACCCACGACCTGCTCGAGCGCATGCTCGGCCATCGAACGCGGCTGGCGCAGCTTCCACTCGAACGCTGGCATGATGGCGAAGACGTCCGCTTGAGCTCCTACTCCGAGATCTCGAAGGTCATGGATCGCCGGACCATGCAACTGACCGCGCTCCTGCGCGACGGCTGGTTGGTGCTCGCCCTGCTGACCTTGCTGCCGGCGTTCAGCATCGGTACGGCCAATGCCAGCGCGCTGGCGGTGTCCGTGGGCGGCATCTTGCTCGCGCTGCGAGCCTTCGACGAGGTCGCCGTCTACTTCCAGCAGGTCTCCCAGGCGGCGGTGTCGTTCGAGCAGATCCGCGACTTGTTGCTCGCGGTGGGCCGCCCCGAGCTCGAATCGAAAGTCCCTCTCGAAATGGAGGGAGGCAAGCAAACCGACGCCGCCAGCGGAACCCTCATGGAGGCGCGGGGCGTGACCTTCCGGCACGACGCGCGCACCCGGCCGGTGCTCGAGAACTGCTCGTTCCAGATCGCGCAGGGCGACCGCATCCTGTTGGAGGGCCCATCGGGCGGTGGCAAGTCGACGCTGGTGTCGCTGTTGACGGGCCTGAGGACGCCGCAGGGCGGTGTGATGCTGCTGCACGCGTTGGACCGCGCGACGTTCGGCTCTTCGGGCTGGCGCAAGCGCATCACCGCCGCGCCGCAGTTCCACGAGAACCACGTCCTGTCCGGCAGCTTCGCGTACAATCTCCTGCTCGGGCGCGAGTGGCCGACCTCGCCCGAGCTGCGGACCAAGGCCGCCGCGCTGTGCAAGGAGCTGGGGCTGGACGAACTGGTCGCCAAGATGCCCGCCGGCCTCGAGGAGATGATCGGCGAGACCGGCTGGCAGCTCTCGCACGGCGAGAAGAGCCGGCTCTACATCGCGCGCACGCTGCTGCAGGGGGTCGAGCTGGTCATCCTCGACGAGAGCTTCGCCTCCCTCGATCCCGAGACCATGCGGGTCGCGCAGCGCTGCGTCCTCAACCACGCGAAAGCCCTCGTGGTCGTCAGCCACCCATGAGACTTCGACTTACGCTCGCCCTCCTCGCGATGACCTGCTCCGGTTGCGAGCTGATTCGCCCCGTCGTCGTCAAACCGCCTCCGACGCCGAGCAGCTACTCGACCGCTAGCGAACTGCGCACCGAGCCGACCCAACCGTCCAGCGCACCGGAGGGCGGGGTTCCAAGCCCGCGGCCGCCGAAGGAGGGCGTGCCCGAGAAGCCCGCCGAGCGCATCACCCAGGACGCAGTCTGGTGGACGGCGTTCGCCGATCCGGCGCTCGACACGGCCATCCAGGAGTGCTTCGGCGACAATCTGGTCCTGCGCGAAGTGCGGGAGCTGATCTACGAGAACCAGCTCGACCCCAACGTGCCGCAAGGTTGGTGGTACCCGCTCCAGGTCGGCATCCTGAACCCGGCGGGGCTGAGGCATGTCGTCGCCAACGCCAACCTTCCGCCCGCGCCGCCAACCCGGGCCGAGTACGACGTCGCCAACGTCGGTTTCGGCGTGACCTACCAGGTCGACCTGTTTGGAGCCCTCGGTGCGCAGCGGCGCGCGGGAATGAACTTCGCCGAGCAGCAGCGGCAGCTCACCGAGGGCCGCATCCAGGACCTCGCGGTGCGGATCACCCAGGTCTGGTTCGACATCCTCGAGGCCCGCGCGCTCCGGGACCTCACGCTGCGGCAGATCGACTACAACAAGGAACTGCTCCGGCTGATTCGAGCGCGGTTCGAGCAGCACCTCACGCCCCGGCTCGTGGTGCTACAGCAGGAGCAGTTGCTGGTGAACCTCGAATCGCAGGTGCCGCTGATCGCCACCCGGAACGCGCTCTTGAATTCGGAGCTGAAGGCGCTGCTGGGCCGGGTACCAACCCCCGCCGACGACGTCATTCCACTCGATCGACAGCTTCCCGATCTCCCGCCCCCACCGAAACTCGGAACGCCGGGCGACCTGAACGTGAACACGCCCGAGATGCGGCTCGCGGAGCTGCGCGTCGCCGAGGTCGAGCACCGCATCAACGCGAACCTGGCGAGCTGGCTTCCGACGATTCAACTGGTGGGCAACGTGGGCGCTTTGAAGGTCGGCCTCTCGGAGCCGGCCCTGGCCGAGTCCGTCGTCGGGGTGAACCTGACCTGGGCCCTGTTCGATGGAAGGCGCGTCACCGAGTACATGCGGCTGCCGATCCAGCTCCAGCGTCGCGAAATCCAATACCAGCTCGCGCTGCACACCGCGATTGGACGGGTGCAGGATGCCGTGGTTCGGGAGGAGAACGAGGCGACGAGCCTGCGCAGCCTGCGTGCGCAGGTCCAGCTCGGGCAGCAGCTCCTGGACGAGGCGAGGCGGCTCTTCGAGCAGGGGCATTCGGACTATCTGACGGTGCTCACCGCCCTGACGAATCTGGTCGGGCTCGAGCGCGCAAGTCTGCAAGCGCAACGGCTGCTGCTCAACCATCGCGTCGAGGTCTATCGCTCGCTCGGCGGCACCTGGTCGCGCGACGTCACACTGAAGCGGGAGTGAGAAGCCATGGCACAGCTGCAAGCGGATGAGATGCTCTACATTCCCAATCGAAGGCGGCTCACGCACGACCGGCTCGACGCGGGGAATGGCCAGCAGGTCCTGCACCTCTTCTATGGCGAGGTGGAGCTCATCTTCGACGAGCCGGACATCGCGCCCCTGGGCGAGAAGCTGCTCCAGGTCGAGCAATTTCAAGCCTCCGACGCCATGGCGTGGTCGGACGGCGCGCCCCATTCCTGGGACAAGATCCGGGACCTGCTCGAAACATTGATCGAACAGCGGGTGTTGAGGCGGGTCTCGGATGCGCCTACGGGCCGCGCCGTGGTGTCCTTCCCTGAGCGGTTGGGGGAGGTGCCAGCCGGGCGTGAGCCGCTCACGTTCAGCGCCCGCGACAACCGTTGCCCCGTGCTGACCGAACAGGCGTTCGGACGGGCGTTCGAGCTCTCGAACCTCGAGGTGGTCGTGCCGGTCTACCGCGTGGCGCATCCGGCGCTCGACGGTGACGGCCGGCAAGTGGGCGAGAACAACGTCGCACCGCGCACCTTGTTCCTCGATCTCCCCACCGTGCGCAAGCAGTGCCACTACGCGGGGAGCCGGTACCAGAGCGAACGCCCGATGAACGTGACCGCGATGAAGGGCATGGCGCGTCAGTGGCCGGACCTGCTCTCGCTGACCGAGCAGTTCCGCAAGGCCTTCCTCGCGCGCATGCCGCCCCGGACCCCGGGCGTGCTCACCGCGGGCGAGCTCCACATGATGGTCGTCTGCACGCTCGCGTCGGTCGGGTACGTGCTGGTGCGGGGCACCCAGCCGGTGCCGAACGGAGAGCTCGACAGCGGGCTCGCGGCCATGTTCCGGCTGATCGACGGAGTTCGCCTGGTCACCAACGACCTGGTGCGCGATGCCCCCGAGCAGCCCGTCACCGCGCAATCGATCGTGGACTATGCCGAGCGTCACGCGGTCTTCCATGGTCCGCACGGCGTGTGTGCCGGTCCGCCGGCGCTGATCAACGAATACATGCAGGTGTTGACCGGCTCGGCCCCGGCACCCATCGAGGCCCAGCCCGACATCGCAGCGCGCCTCGGCGATCTCGACGCCGCGCTCGATTACGGCCTGCTCGGGCAGCGCGTCGAATCGGTGGTCCGCTTCCTCGGCGCGACCCAGGGGCTGCTCCACGAACGGCTCCGGGCTGCGTTCGCCGGACACCTCCCGCGCACCGCGCTGCAAGAGTGCGTGGAGGCGCCCATCGATGTCGCGCATTACCCGCTGCTCCGGGACGATTTCCCACTCGCCGAGACATACCAGCGCGAGATCAAGCTCAGCCGCTGGTTGTTCGCGCGCATCGGCGAGGCGTTCCCCGGCACGCCACAGGGCACGTCGCTGGACGAACTGGCGAAGCTGGATCCCGCCGAGCAGGCCACGAGCCAGCGGCGACTGGCCGAGCTCTTCGCGCATGGGCTGCCGGGAGACAAGGCCGTGGCGGAGCCCCTCTGCGGTGAGCTCGCTGGCGTCGCTGCCAGCGCGTTCGCCCTCGAGCGCCGGTGCCTGCGCGTCGTCGAGCGCGAGCAAGCGATGCTGAACCAGCGGCTCCAGCGCCCGGATCACCCCCTGACCGGCGCGGACCTGGCTGTGTTCACGCGGCCGCGCAATGGCCCCCCGTTGGCGGAGACCCTCGCGCGCGGCCTGGGCGTCTCGGTCACCAGCGACTCTGCCTCGACCGTGCTGGGCTACGGTGAGAGCAGCCTCACGTTGAAGGACTAGAGGGTTCGATGCATCCAGAGCTTGTCCGCCGCTTCCACGAACCGATTCGCGATGAGGCTGCGCGCCGGTATGGCCTGTCGCCCGAGCAGCTCACCGAGCTCACGGCCTTCGAGAACTTCGTCTACGAGGCGGAGAACGACGACGGCGAGGGCCTGATTCTGCGCATCTCGCACAGTACGCGGCGAACGATCGACTACACGCTGGGTGAGGTCGAGTTCGTTCGCTATCTGGCCGCCGCGCGCATTCCCATCGCCTCGCCGGTCCTCTCCGAATCGGGGCAGTTCGTGGAGCGGATCGAAGACCGCGAGCCCGGTAGCTACTTCGTCGCCACCGCGTTCGAGCGCGCGCCGGGCATCGTCTTCGACGACGCGCCTCCGCTCAAGGAGCGCTACTGGAAGCCCCCCCTGTTCCGCGACCTGGGCCGGCTGTTCGCGCGGCTCCACAACCGCGCCCAGACCTACGCGCCTTCGAGCCCCAGGCTCAAGCGCCAGGAATGGCATGAGTACGACGTGGTCGACATCGACCGGTTCGCGCCTCCCGAGGAGAAGCTCGTTCGCGAGCGCACCGCGGCGATCATCGCGCGATTGAACCGGCTACCGCGAACACCGGAGAGCTACGGGCTGATCCACGCCGATCTCCACATGCACAACTTCTGCTTCGCCGAAGGGAAGATCACCGCGTTCGACTTCGACAACTGCGAGTACGCGTGGTTCGTCAAGGACATCGCGGTACTCCTCTTCTACATCGCGCGAGGCGAGGCTCGAGAGGCGCGCGACGAAGCGGCCGCTGCGTTCCTGGGGCCGTTCCTCGAAGGGTATCGGGAGCTCCGACGGATGGATCGCGAGTGGCTCGCGGCCGTGCCGGACCTGCTCGCGCTCCAGCGCTCGATGAATTACGCGCTGTTCCACCAGTATCGAGACCCGGCCGTGCTCGACGAGAGCACGCTCGACCGGTGGGGGCGGTTCCGGCGCGACATCGAAGCGGACACACCCGTCCTGCAGATTGATTTCAACGTGTAACGAGCACCTCTCCAGCCTGCTGTGGAAGAAGGACCTGGCTGTGACTACCGGATATTCGGGGCCGACGAGAAGCGTGCGTCGGCGAACGCGTCATTGCATGCACAGTCCTACGGATGGGGTCGATGAATACTGGGTTTGACCGGGCGAAAGAGGGGGAGTGTGTGCGGTTCCCTCTGTGATGCCATGCGGTCCGTTACGGGGTGCGGCAGAATTCTGGCGTGCTGGCTACGGCCGGCAAGAATGGCAGGATGAGGGCCTTCGTCAAGTCGCTGGCTCAGACGTTGCGCTCGGTCTTGCGGAGCCGCTCGGAGCTGGCGCTGGAGAACCTGGCTCTTCGCCAGCAACTTGCAGTCTTCCGTGAGAAGCGCCCATCCCCGAGGTTTGCTCGGGGCGACCGCGTCTTCTGGGTCGTTCTCCAACGCCTCTGGCAGGAGTGGCGAAGACCACTGTGCTTTGTGCAGCCGGCGACAGTGGTGAAGTGGCATCGGATGGGCTTTCGGCTCTTCTGGCGCTGGAAGTCCCGGAGTCGGCTGGGGCGGCCTCGGGCAACTCCTGAACTGCGCGCGTTGATTCGGCGCATGGCCGAAGCCAACCCGACATGGGGGGCTCCGCGCATTCACGGGGAGTTGCTGAAGTTGGGGATGGAGGTAGGCCAGACAACGGTCGCTCGTTACATGCCCAGACCGAGAAGGGGAGCGCCGAAACCATCACCAACATGGCGGAACTTCTTGCGCTTGCATCTGGCGGAGTCCGCAGGGATGGACTTCTCTGTCATTCCGACTGCGACGTTTGGAGTGCTGTTGGGATTTGTGGTGGTGAGTCACCGAGACAGGCGAATCCTCCACCTCAATGTGACAGCGCACCCGACGGAAGAATGGACGAAGCAGCAGTTGCGAGAGGCCTTTCCCTGGGCCAGTGCTCCGAGGTACTTGCACCGAGATAGGGACAAGCTCTACTCCGAGGGCGTTCGCGCCACGCTTACCCATTTGGGGATTCGCGAGGTGCCGAGTGCAGCACGGTGTCCGTGGCAGAATCCCTATGCGGAGAGAGTCATCGGCTCGATACGTAGGGAGCTGCTGGACCATGTCGTCGTCCTGAACGAAACTCACGCTCGGCGCCTGCTGCGCGAGTACCAGCGCTACTACAACGCGAGCCGGGCGCACCTGTCGCTCGGGAAAGATGCGCCCGAGACGCGTGAGATGCAGGGCCTGGGGCACGGAGCCAAGGTGATAGAGCTACGGGAAGTCTTCGGGCTCCACCACCGGTACGAGCGCCGCGCTGCGTAGAGTCTCGGTCCTTCCAACAGCACCCTCGCAGATTCGCGCATGCTGCACCAGCCTACCTGCGTTCGCAGGACGGGAGGGAAGTGTCCACACGCCGGCAGAGAGGTGTTGAGGCGTCTGAGCCGGGCGTAATTCCGACCTCCATCAAATGGAAGAGAGGACCCAGCGGGCCGTCATGCGCATCGCTCACGTCATGACGCGCGTTTTGACGCAGCTTTGACGCACTCATGACGCAGCGACCGAATTTTGGGTAGGCACACGCAGCGACCGAATTTTGGGTAGGCACACGGGTCGGGCGGCACTCTTGACGTAGTGTTGATATGACACTAAGGTGTCGACGGCTGAAAGAACATGACCCACGGCAAGACACCTGATGACAGCGTAGGAACGAAGCGCATCTGCTCAGACTGCGTTGGCGAGTCGTATCTCAAAGCCGTCATCGTGGCCCGAGCGGAGCTGGCGACCTGCTCCTACTGTGAGAATGAAGGGCCCACAGAGGCGATTGAAGATTTGGCCGCCCGTGTCGAGCTGGCGTTCGAGAGTCACTACCGCCGCACATCGACAGAGCCGGACGGCTTTGAGTACATGATGTCGAAGGACCCCGAGTCCAGTTACGAATGGGAGCGCCATGGGGAGCCCGTGGTGGACGTCATCGCGGAAGCGGCGGGGATCGAGCTGGAGCCGGCAGAGGACATTCGCGCCATTCTTGACGAACGCACCTCCAGTCATGACCCGCGCGATGCGTGGGAGGAGCCGCCGTTCGACTCAGAGGCACAGTACGAGCCTGCCCGGTTGAGCGATGCAGAGCTCCAGATGGACTGGGGCGATTTCGAGAAGAGTTTGAAGACCGAGGCCCGGTACTTCAGCCGCTCGGCCGAGAAAATCCTGGCGGCAACGTTTCACGGCATCGATGGGTTGCGCGACCGGAGTGGACGTCCTGCGCTGGTTGAGGCTGGCCCTGGCCAGTCCATTGATGCGCTCTTCCGGGCGCGGGTCTTCCAATCCGACGAAAAGCTAGAGGCAGCACTACGTCACCCAGAGAAGGAACTGGGCCCTCCTCCATCCGCTATCGCACCAGGTTTGCGGATGAACTCCCGGGGCATCTCTGTGTTCTACGGGACGAACACACCGGCGACCGCGCTGGCGGAGGTTCGGCCACCTGTAGGCAGTCAGGTCGTTGTCGGTAAATTCTCACTGCTTCGACCGCTTCGACTGCTGGATTTGACTGTCCTTCGCAACATCTATGTCATGGGCAGCGACTTCGATCCTGAGTTCATAGGCAAGCTCAAGCATGCCATGTTCCTGGAGCACCTGAGTCACCGTATCACGATGCCCATCATGCCTGACGATGAGGCTATCGAATATCTGCCGACGCAGGTCATTGCTGACTATCTAGCCTCCATGGATGCACCTTCTATCGACGGGATCATCTACCCGTCGGCGCAGGCGAGTTCAGGGCAACTCAACATCGTCCTGTTCCACAAATCCGCACGGGTGCAGCCTTCGGAGCTGCCAAAGGAAGCAACAGTCAGGGTGTCTCTTGAGAGCTATTCAGAGGATGGTGCAGAACCCGACTACACCATCTACGTGACGCCACCGAAGTCCACCCCCTCGAAGCCCTCTGTTGCCAAGTCCTTTTGGGACATTCAGACACCTGACGGAAGGTATGGCGACGCTCGCGTGCCTGCACTGTGCCTCGACCCAACCACCTTGGAGGTCCACCGAATCACGGCGATCCAGGTCGTTTCGGAGGCCCATCCCGTCAGGCATCACGTCTTCCCACCTGAGTCGGATTCGGGCGCCCAGGCTGGCGAAGAGGAGCCGGATGACCCGTTTCCGTTTTGAAGTACAGCCGGTCATTTCGGGCGGCTTGGCCATCTTGCGAACAAGAGCTAGGCCCTTGCGATAGGCGTCGTCAGCGGAAGCACCGCCCCAAGTGCCCATGTCCACAGTGGGCGCCAGTCAGCACCATGGGCAGCCTTCTCCTCGTACTGTGCCATGGCTGTAAAGTTGCCGAGGAGCCGAAGGGGCGTGCGTCATGATGCTGCCTTCAATTCCTCCAAGAGCCTGTTCAAATCAGCTTGGATGTTCAGCTCCACGGCTCGGATGTTCAGCCCCACGGCGCTATGCAAGAGCGCGGTGTCAAGGTAGTCAATCACTTGCGAGCGCTTCTCTGGCGGAATGTCTTTCGGTTCCGCTTTGGAGAGCGCCTTGTTTAGCGCTTCAACTTCGTCGGGAGAGAGTTTGTATCCGACCGGCAATGCAAGAAAATCGCTCAACGTCATTGTGCGCCCCATCGCAGGCCCCGAA
Organism: Myxococcus virescens; assembly: GCF_900101905.1. NCBI lineage: Bacteria > Pseudomonadati > Myxococcota > Myxococcia > Myxococcales > Myxococcaceae > Myxococcus > Myxococcus virescens. The sequence goes on from NZ_FNAJ01000019.1 coordinate 140,498, forward strand.
CGCTCCGAGTCTGCGCAGTGAACAAGCAACCAGTTCCCCACCAGCACCACAGCCCACCAAACGCCAACGTTGAATCGTAGCAGCTCGGGCTGAGGATGTGGTTCTCGACGCACTCAAGCGCGGGAGCCATATCAAGGTTCGGCACCCAAGCGGTTGGCGGAAGTCCGCAAGTCGGCACTCCGCATGGAAGTTTAAAGCCGCCTGACGAGGCGAGCTGGCAGCTCCGCCTGGCTCTGGAGGGGCGAATTTGAAGGCGCGAAGCGTGCTGCTCGCGCATTTCTCGCTCCTGGTGTCAGCCGTCGCATGTCGGCTCGCGTAGCCGAAGGTGACGGGGTTCCGCCCGCGCGGCTGGTGCTCGTTCACGCGCTGCCTATTGCGGCGGGCGGCAGCGCAGCCCCGACTTGGCGGTTCCGCGGAGCCGCCGTGGGTCGGTCAGGGCGGACTTCTCCTTGGGCCCCTCAACGGCTCAGCCACAGGAGGAGGGGCGCGTGCGGGCGGGTTCTGGGCTCGTCGTTCTGGTCCAGAAACCTCGTTCGGGCGTACGCGCCCCTCGTGGAGAAGTGGAGTGAGGCGGGGACAGAGGGCTCTACGCCTGTCGAGACAGTCTGAGGGCCGTCTGGGAGGGTCTGGGCCGCGCGACGAAATCGCGAGTACCCGGTAAGCCCCCGCAGCGTTTCGCTCCCTCGGTTAACAGCCACGAGGGGCCAATCCGTCGCCGAATGGCTCCGAGCCGTCTTGGAGACAGGGAAGCGAAGCAACCCCGGAAGGTACGACATCGAAAGCCAGGGATTGTCAGAATCGGTCGCCCGAAGTGGTTAACAAAACTGTTAACCACTCTCGGCCTCTCTCTCCCCAAAATGGGCGCAGGAGCGCTTCAGAGAGCCCAGTCGGCGGCGGAGAAGAGGGGGCATCGCGCTCTGCAGGGAAGAGAGCCGAGAGCGCCCTCTTCAGTACTGCGAGCCAAAATCCCTTGAGATTCAGGGGCTTAAGCACGAAGGCCCCGCGATTTTCATCGCGAGGCCCGTGTAAAACAAAAGGGCCCTACCGGTTGGTAGGGCCCTTCGTTCAGCTCCCCGACTGAAGCCCTGCGCGAACTTGTTCTCGGCCTTCTCTCCAGAGACTGCGACGGAAAACACGAGAAAAATCCTGGGGTTAGGCGAACTCGGGAAAATTCGGGGTCCGATTGAGTCTCCGCAAACTTCGGTGCGGCTACTCCCGACTATCGCGAATTGGGGATGGCGTCCAGAATCCCCAGAGTGAGGGGGTGTGGGATGTTGGACCGGAGTGACGCTTGATGCCCTGGGCCTGCGTCCCCCGCGTTCGCCGCTGACGACTACCTCCCTTGGGGGATTCCCCGCCCGCGCGCCCGACGCCTACTGCTGGCGGAGGAGGCCCCCGCCATGCCGCGGCGGCTGAGGCGCTCGTGACGCAGCGACCGAGTTTAGGGGAGGCACGGAGGCTGGTTGACCCGTCTGGCGGGGAAAGCCCAGACTCCCCCAGGAGGGAGTCGGGACATGCTGAGCCTGAGTTTTAAAGAGTGGGTGATGGGGCTCTTCCGGGCCGGATTCGGTGGTTGGTGGAACGCACCGGCTCCAGTGGTCCTCTCCTCCCTCGTGGAGCCCACGCCACCTCCGCCCTCTACCACTTCCCTCTCCGTAGTGGAGGCCCAGCCGCCCGTGAAGCCGAAGAAGAAGCGGAAGCGCTCTGAGAGTGCTGTTTGGGCCTGGAATGCCCGGCTCCGCTCTCCCGAGGCAGACGCGTAGCCCGTCAGCTCGCGGCACCGGGACGGGGCTTGGCTCGACGTCAGCTCGGTCCCTGGTTGCCGAGCACCGGCCGGAAATCCCCGTCACGGAGGGGCTCCGCCATGGGGCCTCCTGAAGCGCATGGTCCGCTGCCGTGAGGTTCAGTTCCCTGGCGCCAGCCGGTGAGGTTGTGGGCATCACCGGCAGGCCCTTGGGGCCCGGAACGACGCTTCCATGATGCTGCGGTTGGACGTGCCGCTGGCCAAGCGGATGACGCCCGATGTCCGTCTCGCACAGATGGAGGGCAGGCAAGATGATGACCATGCGCGCCTCGCTCACTCGCGTTGACGCACTGTCGAAGGTGGCCTTGAAGCACCCATGGCGCGGCGACCGAGTCTTGGGTAGTCACAGGAGGTACACTCCACTGCCGGTGGACTTCATCCGCCATCCCACCGATGCGCGGAGTCTTCCAACCACGGGGGAAACATGGGCGCGCGAAGCACTATCGAGCGATGGCTGGAGCGCATCGAAGCCAGCCTCAGCGTAGGCGTGACCCTTGGCACGGCCGTCGTTGCCGTGCTCGGGCTCGCAGCGTTCCTCCTGGCAATTGTGCACAGGGGGCTCTTGGGAGGAACCCTCGACGCTACCGCCATCGGGCACCTGCTCGATGTCGGGTTGGTGGTGTTCATCGCGCTCGAGCTCTTCAAGATTGGAATCGCACATCTGCGCAACCGCAGCATCGTGCCAACGGTGATGGAGGCCGCGCTGATCGCGGTCGTCAGAAAGATTGTGGTGATGGAACTCGACGCGGAAACTTTTCCGAGGGTCCTACCCCTCTCGCTGCTCCTGCTGTCCGTCGGCGCCACCTGGTTCCTGGTCCATCGGTCCCACGCCAGCGTTGGCCCTACTTCGAACCGCGAATAGACGGTGAAGCTGCGTCCCGATGCTGATGGCTCCCGCTGCAGCGAGGCAAAGCGCCTTCGCTACTTCCTCGGTCGCTTGAAGAGGTCTCCAAGGCCCTTGCGTGCTCGGTTCACCGGGTTATCGCTCCCTTGCTGCCGCAGCCCCCCTGGCAGCAGGCCCTTGGCGACGTCCAGCGTGCTGCCAGGCTTCACCTCAGGCGCTCTGAGCGTGCCCGTGATCGTGAGTGGGATCGTCACCGGCGCCTTCATTGGAATCGCACCGCGGGTGATGGCCGAGACGAACTGCTCGGAAGCGTTGATCGTGCCCTTGAGCTCCAGGCGCTGATCGAGGCCCACCCGGCCATCCAGGGTCCCGTTGCCAATGTCCGACTGGAACGCCATGGGCTTTGTAAACGCGACCCATCCGCCCTGGACCCGGAACTGCGCGCTCAGGTCGTTCAGTCGGGTGCCCTGCGCCGCTCTCTGGACCGTGCCAGTCGCGTCCTTGAGCCCCAGTACCTCCAAGCCCCGCGTCAGTACCGGAGCCACCTCCGCACCGACGTCTGCGGTCGTGAGGGCACCGTCGCGAAGCTGCACGCTCCCGCCGCCGGTGACGCTGTCCCGCGCTTGGGCCCAATCCACGCCGGTACCGGTGAGCTGAAGCTCGCCGCTGGCTTGGCCCCTCAGTGACGGTTGTCCCGAAAGCGACTGGAAGGCCTTCGCGGTGTCCATTCCGGCGAGGACCACCTTGAGTGTCCACTCCGGCTGCTGCTTGGTGAGGTCCACCCGCGTCCCCGTGAGGTCAGCGTGCCCGCCATAGAGCGTTGCGCCACCACGCTGCACGAGGAGCACGCCGTCATCCAGCCTCGCCTGCGCGTCGACGTCGGTGGCCACGAGCGCACCGTGGTGGAGCTTCGCCAGCTTGAGTGTTCCTCCCACATCGACCTCCCCAAGCTGCGCGCGCACCGAGGCAGGCAGCGCGGTGGCCGATGCTTCATCCTTCGGCTGCGGTGGCAGCACTCCGAGCAGGTGCTTCACGTCGAACTCCTGCCCTTGCAACGCGAAGCGCACGCGCGTGGGCGCCATCCAGGCCGAGGCCGTGCCGCCGAGCTGGACGCCGGGGCCCTTGAGCGCAATCTGCGTGAAGTCCACCTTCGCCGCCTTCACATGGGCCGGGTCGATGCGCGAGGTGAATGCGAACGAGCCGCTCGCCGGCTCACCACGAAGCTTCAACGCTCTCGCTGAGCCATGGCCCGAGAGCGCGTACGCGCCCTGGTCGGTCTTCACATCCGCGCCGATGTCCATCCGGCCGCCCGTGAAATAACCAGCCGCCTTCGGGGGCAGGAAGTTCCGGAATGCGTTCACGGAGAGGTCCTTGCCGCGCAGGTGCAGCGTCACCTCGGGTACCGGCTGGCCGGGCTGGAGCTTCCCGGCGGGGAGCGGGTCGACCTTGAAGTCCACCGTCACGTTCTGCTCCGATGCGGCGAGCGCTGCCCTCATGGCGCCCTCGAGCGCCAGTCCCGGTCCGAGGCCCTTCAATTCCACGTCGATGTCCCGAAGCACGACCGCGGCGGTGCCACCGGCCGCCTGCAGGTCCGTCACATTCACGACGCCATCTCGAATCCGAAGGTCCTCGACGAACGCCCCTCGCTCGGACTCGGAGCGGGTGCTCCCGAGTGATTCGTGGTTCCACGTCCCGTCTTCGCGCCGCACCAGGTTCAGCTTCGTGGCATCGAGCTTCAGCGCGCTCACGCGCACATCCTTGCCGAGACTCCGAATCAGCGGCCAGAGCTGAACGGTCGCAGTCGCACGTGGAGCCTCCAGGAACGGTGGCTCGTTGCCGTCACCCTCGACCCGCAGGTTCATGAGCGTGGCGCCGGGCGTCGGAAGCCAGTGGGCATCAAGCTTTTCGACGCTCACAGGACGGCCGAGGGAGCTGGTGGCGATGGCCTCGAGCTGCCCGCGCAGACGCTCGGCGATCCACGACGGCTTCAGGGCCAGCGCACCGGCAGCCAGCACCAGCACGGCGGCCGCGACACCGAGCGCGACCTTCAAGCCACGGCGGACGGAGTGCGCGGTTCTCTTCATGCCCATGTAAGATGAGCGGCCCCTGGCCCCGCGGAGCCCCCAGTCAACCAGGCTCCTCTTGGGCCGCGCCTGCAAGAGACGGCTGTCTCGCCGCCCGTGCGCATTGCCCCTTTGTCGACCGCCGCCGCGCCGTCTGCTCGGACCGGAGCGGGCTCAGCGTTTGTCTTCAGTGGAACGGCGGCCGAGGACGGCGTTGAACTCGGCGCCCAGCAGCAGCGCGAGCGAGGAGATCCACATCCACAAGATCAGGATGATGATGCCTCCCAGGGCGCCATAGGTGATGCCGAACGTGCTGAAGCGGGAGACATAGAAGGAGAAGCCCAGCGAAGCCGCAAGCCAGACGAGCACCCCCGCAACGGAGCCGGGCGTGATGAACTTGAACCTCTGCCGGGTATCCGGGAGCACGGAGTAGAGGACGGCCCAGAGGATCATCATCAGCAGCGCCGCGAGGGGAAACCTCAGCCAGCCAGCCAGCGTTGCCCAGGGCCCACCGAGCCGGGTGGCGAGCGCCGGGGCGGCCACCGCGATGAAACCGGCGAGCGGCGCCAGGACGGCTCCCGCCAGCGTCATTCCGAACGCCATCCCCAGGAGCTTCCAGCGCGGACGGCTCTCCGTCACAGCGTAGGCGGTATTGAGGGCCGTCATGAGACTCCTTACCCCGGCGGTCGCCGACCCCGCGGCGGCCAGCGCGCTGATCGTCAGCAGCCCCCTGCCTGGCCCGGAGGTGAGTTGCGCGAGTTGCTCATAGAGGAGCCGGCTGAAGGCCGGAGGAACTTCGCGCCCCAGCGCGCCGATGAGTGCTTCTACCTGCGAGGGTTGAATGACGAGGCCCGCCAGCGCGACGGTGAGGAGCAGGAAGGGAAAGAGGGCGAGGAGGCCGTAGAACGTGAGCGCGGCCGCCGCGTCGCTCAGCTTGTTGCGCTGCCAATCCCGCCGCAGTCTTCCAAGGATGTCCGCCCACTCCGCTGCGCTGCCGGGTAGGCCCCCGTGTGCCCTGGCAGGACGCCTTTCCGCGCCGGGCGCTTCCTTGCGAGTCAGGCTGCGAGGCACGCCTTTCATGGTCATCTCCTGGGCGAAAGGTAGCCTTGCCCCGCCTTTAACTGCTTCAACAGCGCCCCTGAACAGCCAGGCATCCGGGCCCGAGCGCAGGGCAGTCACTAGGTTCATCTGGAGGGCAGCCAGGGTTTTCACTGGGAGGCGCCGCCCGCTACCAGCCTTACGACACCTTCAGACGAGGAAACGAGCCATGGAACGCACGGATGCTGACCGCCTGAAGGCTGTGTTGGCCAAGATGATGGCGGTGCTGGCCATCATCGGCGCCATCAACTGGGGCCTGATCGGCTTCTTCAATTGGAACCTCGTGGAGGCGATCTTCGGTGGCGGCTCACGTGAGGTGACCAGCGCTCTTGCGCGCCTCATCTACTCCGTCGTGGGACTGGCGGGAGTGGCGCTCGCGCTCACCTTCCCATGGCGTCGGCCGCTGGAAACGACGACAACGACCACGACGACCCGAATCACGGGTGCTGGGTCCAACCGACGGTCGGACGTGCGGGCCTGATGCGGAGAGCAGTTGAGCCAAGGGAGGGTTCGATCGTGGTGTGAGCGTGCGCGGCTGGCTCTGTGGCATCAGGCGGCGCGTGACAGGGCGCGGCAGAATTCTGGCCGGCCATCTATGGTCGGCAAGAATGGCTAGATGCGGGTCTTCGTGAAGGCGCTTACATGCCCAGACCGGGAAGGGGCGCGCCGAAACCGTCACCAACATGGCGGAACTTCTTGCGCTTGCATCTGGCGGATTCCGCGGGGATGGACTTCTTTGTCATTCCGACTGCGACGTGGGGATTCGCAAGGTGCCGAGTGCAGCACGGTGTCCGAGGCAGAATCCCTATGCGGAGAGAGTCATCGGCTCGATACGTAGGGATCTGTTGGACCACGTCGTCGTCCTGAGCGAAGCCCACGCTCGGCGCCTGCTGCGCGAGTACCAGCGCTACTACAACGCGAGCTGGACGCACCTGCCGCTCGGGAAGGATGCGCCCGAGAGACGTGTGGTGCAGGGCCCGGAGCACGGAGCCAAGGTGATAGAGCTACGGGAAGGCTTCGGGCTCCACCACAGGTACGAGCGCTGCGCTGCGTAGAGTCTCGGTCTTTCCAACAAAACCCTCGTAGACCCGCGTGTGCTGCACCACCCTACCTGGGTTCGCAGGACGGGAGGGGAGCGGCCACACGCAGGAAGAGAGGTGTTGAGGCGTCTGAGCCGGGCGTAATTCCGACCTCTATCAAACGGAAGAAAAGGTCTCAGCGGCTCGTTACGCGCATCGCTCACTTTATGCCGCGCGTTTTGACGCAGCCTTGACGCACTCATGAAGCAGCGACCGAATTTTGGGAAGGCACACTGGGCCCTGCGACGCTCTCCTCATCCGACTCTGTATCGGCGACTACCTTCCAGCCCGCAACTTTAGCCCAGAGAGCGGATCTGGCGAGCGTTGTGCCAGCGCGCCATGCACAACCTCCTTTTCGACGAGATGACGCAACTCCAGTGCGCGCTTCGCGTAGGGCCCGGCTACTACCGCGCCGACCCCAAGCCAAGCGGTGCCCCATCTTCTCGGCTCGCCCTGGACTTCGACTCAATCATCCGAGGCCGAATTAGGCCGCGACGTTCGCTCAAGCCGTCCGCGACACCTTCACTACACCAGAGAGGCTACTCGAGCGTATCGAATGGCCTCTCTGGCACTTCCGATTACTGGATCTGCTTGATCAGAAGCGATGCGGAGACAGCGCGGGTTCCGCCGGCGAGAGGCGTGATCGTCAGTGCCGGTGAGTTACCGGCGGGATTGCGGACGGTCAGGAGCGAGTTCGCCGACGTTGTCGTGAGCAACACGTGGTTCATGATCTGAGACGTCCCGGTCGCCCGCCCGGCCAC
>NZ_FNAJ01000020.1 GCF_900101905.1 Myxococcus virescens
ACTCAATACCTCCGGTGAAGACTCCCTCGGGACAGCGACGCTTTCGACCGATGAAGGCTCATGGTGACAAGGCCTACGCCTCCAAGAAGAACCGGCGAGGGCTGCGCAGGCGCGGAATCGCCCCACGTATTGCTCGTCCTGGAGTGGAGTCCAAGGAGCGGCTGGGCCGGCACCGCTGGGTGGCGGAGCGCACGCAGGCCTGGAAGAACCAGTTCCGCCGACTCCGCGTCCGCGACGAGCGCAGGGCCGACGTTCACTTCGGCTTCCTCGTCCTCAGTTGCTGCGTCATCCTCCTGCGCAGCCTCTACCCTCACATTTGTTAGAAGCTCTTAGCCTGACATCCCGATGACGTGCGCCACGCCCAGGGCGCAATCATCCACACTTGCTGAATTGCTAGTCTTTCTCGTTTGAATTTGAATTAAATTCAAGACCAGTGCTAGTAAGAAATCGGCTTCGGCCAACCCCGCACAAACAACACAGGAGTAGTCCATGACGAGGAACGTGAAGCGTTTCCTGGCTGGCTCGCTGCTGTCTCTCACCCCGTCGATCGCTTTCGCCGGACAGATCGAACTCGACTTCCCCGACTTCCTCACCCAGCGCAGTGAGTACGTCAGCGTCCGTGAGGGCGCGGTGCAGCTCCCCGTGCGGAAGGGCCCCTCGGTGGAGTCTATCGGCCCTGCCGTTGAGGACTTCTTTGTCTCCAACCAGGCCGGCGTCGACCTCACCCTGGGCATCCAGATCCTGACGGGCACGTACAATGGCACCTGGAACACCCACCCCGTCCCCCCCGGCACCTATGGTGGGTTCCAGGTCGGCGCCCCCGCCCCCGCCCCGACGGTTGTCCAGCAGTACTACTACACGGTCGACCCGGTGAATCCCGCTGGCTCGAAGACCTGTGTCTGGCGCGTGGAAGTCACGGACAACGCCGGCACCTGCGGCGCGCAGGTCTTCTTCGGTACCTACGGCGGCGCCCTCTGCACTGTCGACGAGACCCAGTCGTCCATCGACCCGGTCACGTGTCAGACGCAGGTCGTCACCAACATGCAGTGAGTTGAATCGCGGTCCACCAGGGTCTCTCCGGGAGCCCCTGGTGGTGCGTAAACCGTCATCGGCGGTCGGCACGGCTCCAGCGGAACGTCAGCCCGGCATGACCGGTGGGCGGGCGGCGCCCACCGCTCAGGCCCAGGGGAAACTCGAGGCCCCCCTCTGCTCGCACTTCGAAGGAGGGGCTCAAGCGAAACCCGATCCCCAGGGAGCCCCCTGGTGAGAGCAGCAGGTTCGATCCATTGAACCGCCCTTGAAAGGCGGTGAGCGGTCCCGCGAAGGCACCTGTCAACGATGCGCCACCGGTCAGGGTCCACGCGCGGCTCAGCCGATAGTCGAGCAGCGTCTGTGCGCCAAGCCGGAGATTGACGGGCTCCGTGTAGTTGTTGGTGACAGGCACGTACCAGATTCCCGCGCTCGGAGCGACGGACCACGTCCACCGGGACTGCTCGATGAGCCGGTGCCGAGTTCCAAGCTCCAGGCCCAGCAACGTGAGGCGGCCGCCCCAATCCCAGTTCTCGCCAGCGCCCTTGCGGAAGGTGAGCTCGGGGCTGGGGAGGTACGCCTGTTCCCGCCCACGCTCGAAGGCCAGCGCGTTCAATGAAACGCCGACCTCTGTCGTCCCAACGGGGGTTGTCGCGGCGCGGATGTTCCGCGCACCGCTCAGACAGCCAGAAGCAAGAACGAGCGCCCCGCCCACCCAGAGTGCCCGTGTGCCGAAGCCTCGCATCATGGGGGCCATGCGAACCGCACCCAGACGGGATGGTGGTCGCTCCCCGCTGGGCGCCGGTCCACGCCGCGCTCCAGCGGAGCGAGCCCCTGGGCGAAGACGAAGTCGAGCGGGAGGCCGCCAATCACGGAGTCCACCGTGTCTCCCACGCCTTCCGAAGCCCATTGGAAGTCCCGCTCTGAAAACAGCTTCACCATCTGCCTCAGGCTTCCCGGGTCCGAGGTATTGAAATCACCGGCGATGACCTGCACGGGTCCCGTCCCCTCCATCGCGTCGATGATGGTCTCCGCCTGGTCCAGCCGCCCACCAAGCCCGACGATGGGCGTGGCGTTGTGCACGGAGGCCGTTTGAACCAGCGTCCCACCGATGTCCAACGTCGCAAGGACCGCGATGCGGCGGCGCTGATGGTACGGGTCGTCATGAGGAAGGTGGACTTTCCGGTCCGCGACGATGGGCCACCGGCTCAACAGCGCGTTCCCGAAGTCGTCGTCGTCCACCTGCACGGAGGCAGGGTAGTAGACGTAGGCCAACCCCAGCTCACTTGCGATGCGGTCGACGGACGCTGCGTCCATCTCCTGCATCGCGATGACATCCGCCCCCGCGAGCGGAGGCCTCGAGAGCGCGGTGATGGCCTCGGTGACCTTTTCGGCGAAGGACAGGTTGAACGTCACCACGGTGATGGAAGCGGGCGCCTCGGAGGCGACGGTACCCGGCTCCCGATGGTCGCCGCTGTACCGGGGGCCGCCCTCATCGGTGTAGTTCGCCGCGAGCGGGCATCCCGTAAGAAACGTGAGCAGGAGAAGCGCCCACGGCGGCGCGATGCGCAGCCGTTGAAGGGAGCCTGGCTGCCAGACGCCGTCTCTGGCGCCAGGCGCCTCCGCCGCGGCGTCGCGTGCGTCGTTGCATTTCAAGGACCCGTGCATCGCGCCACTGAACGAAGCAGCGCCCCAGAGATTCCTTCCACCACAGCGCCGACACCGCACCGCTCCCTCCAACGGGCGCAGAGCAACAGAGGGAGTGAACGCCTTGATGGAGCAGCCGCCTCATGGCCCAAGCCAACCAGGCAGCCGGATGCGGTGCTTGGAGAGATGCACTCAGCCACCTGCGGAGTGAGGCCAGTCCTCCACCTCGCTCGCGGCGGAACGAATCACCGCAAGTACGGCACGGAAGCGGGGCATCAGCGGCCAGGATGCCGTTGACGCCCCGCCCTTCCCGCCTACTTCTTGGAGCTGCTGCGCAGGTACCGGTAGAACTCGGACTCGCCGCCCAGGAACAGCGACGTGGAGCTGTCCACGACGTCCGGGTAGGCCTCCAGCGTCCGCATGAACTGGTAGAACTCCGGGTCCCGGCCGAAGGCCTCCGCGTAGATCTTCGTCGCCTCGGCGTCCGCCGCGCCAGTGACGTCCTGGGCCTTGCGGTAGGCCGCCGAGCGGATCTCCTTCAAGTCACGCTCACGCTGGCCCCGGACCTCCGCCGCGCGGCCCATGCCCTCCGAGCGGGAGCGCTCGGCGATGCGCTTGCGCTCGGAGATCATCCGCTCGAACACCTTCACCTGGACCTCGTCCACGTAGTTGATGCGACGGATCTGCACGTCGACCAGCTCCACCCCGAACTCCTTGACGATCTCCGCGGCCCGCAGCCGGATCTGGCGAGTGAGCTTGTCCCGGCCCTGGGCGACCTGCTCCAGCGACTCCGCCCGCTCCGTCTCGGCGGTGTACTCGTCGTCCTCGAAGGGACGGTTGGTGGAGCGGACCGCCTCGATCAGCGCGAAGGACGCGATGGTGTTGCGCGTCTCACCGTCGATGATGTCGTCGAGCCGGGACTGCGCGTTGCGCTCATCCCGCAGGCGCTGGAAGAAGCGCAGCGGGTCCACGATGCGCCAGCGACCAAAGGTGTCCACCCAGATGTACTTCTTGTCCTTGGTGGGAATCTGGTTCGGGTCACCGCGCCAATCCAGCCACCGCTTGTCAAAGCGGTTCACCGTGTCGACAAAGGGCATCTTGAAGTGGAGCCCCGGGTCCACGACGGACGCGCCCTTCGGCTCGCCGAACCGGGTGATGACGGCCTGCTCGTGCTCGCTCAGGGTGTAGGTCGCGGAGAAGCCCAGCACCACGGCCAGGATGGCCAATACGCCAAGGGGAATGACAAGGCGGCTCATCGGCGGCCCTCCGTCTGGCTCGCGCTCCCGGACACCGCGGGGTCGGTCGCCTGCATGTTCAACAGCGGCGTGAGCCCCTTGACGGACTCGTCCAAGACGACCTTCTGCCCGGCGCTCCGGAGCACCTGGCTCACGGTCTCCAGGTACATGCGGCGGCGGGTGACGTCCGGCGCCTTGCGGTACTCCTCGTAGACGCGAGCGAAGCGGTCCGCTTCACCCTTGGCGCGGTTCACACGTTCAATGGCATAGCCCTCGGCGCTGCGCAGCGCCTCCTCGGCCTCGCCCTTCGCGCGGGGGATGACGCGGTTCAGCTCGGCATAGGCCTCGTTGATGACGCGCTCCTTCTCCTGGATGGCCTGGTTCACCTCGTTGAAGGACGGCTTCACCGGGTCGGGCGGGTTCACGTCCTGGAGGACCACCTGCTGGATGTCCACGCCCGTTTCGTAGCGGTCCGCCAGGTCCTGGAGCAACAGCTTGGCCTGGGTGGCCACCGCCTGGCGGCCCGTGGTGAGGACCTCATTCACCGAGTGGTCTCCCACGACGGCCCGCATCGAGGCCTCGGAGATGTCCCGGAGCATGCCCTCCACGTTCTTCACCTTGAAGAGGTACTTGTACGGGTCCTTGATCTTGTACTGGACGATCCACTCCACCACCGCGACGTTGAGGTCACCGGTGAGCATGAGTGACTCGCGCTTCGTGTCCGATGTCTCCGCCGCATAGGCAGAGCCCACGCGCGAGCGGGAGGCCTCCGTGCGGAAACCGAACTCCGCCTTGAGCTGACGCTGCACCGGGACCTTCACGATGCGGTCCACCCAGAAGGGCATCCGGAAATGCGGGCCCGGCTCCACCGTTCCCACGAAGCGCCCCAGCCGGAGGATGACGCCCACTTCGTCCGGCTCCACCTGGGCGTAGCTGGTCATCAGCCCCACCAGCAGGAACAGGCCAAACACCGCGAACAGGATGCGGCGCCCGATTCCAGGCCCCAGTTGCCGCCGAAGCTCACGTAGGACGTCTGACGGCTCCCGCCCTCGTGGGTCGGAATTCATGACGCGAGGATTCCATGACATCCATCCGTCTTCCCCCGTACAGGCTGCTCATGCAAGGGGCGCCGCGAGAATTCCAGCCAGCCGGGCACCATGCGCAGCGCTCACGCGCTTGACCGGTATGGGCACGTCACTTCGGTCACTTCGATTGACGCTCCACGGCACGCTCATTAGGGAAGCCGCACTTGCCAGGGAGGAATCCGTTGAGGGACCTGACCAACCGACGAATCGTGCTCGCATCCCGGCCCGAAGGCCGGCCCACACGGGAGAACTTCCGCATCGAGGACGTCTCCGTACCGGAGCCCGGCGAAGGTGAGCTCCTGCTGAAGGTCCAGTACCTGTCGCTGGACCCGTACATGCGAGGCCGGATGAGCACCGCGAAGTCCTACGCCCGCCCACTGGACCTGGGCGAGGTCATCGTCGGCGGCACCGTCGCCCGCGTCGTCCGCTCCCGACACCCGGGCTACGCGGAAGGCGACATCGTCCTCTCCTACTCGGGCTGGCAGACCTACTCGCTGTCCAAGGGTGAAGGTCTGCGCAAGCTCGACCCGGCCGCCGCCCCAGTCTCCACCGCGCTGGGCGTGCTCGGCATGCCGGGATTCACCGCCTACTCGGGCCTCTTCACGATTGGACGGCCTCAGCCCGGTGAGACGGTGGTCGTCGCCGCGGCCAGCGGTCCTGTTGGCGCGACGGTGGGGCAGTTGGCCAGAATCAAGGGGGCGCGCGCGGTGGGCATCGCGGGCGGACCGGAGAAGTGCGCGTACGTGCGTGACGAGCTCGGCTTCGACGCCGTCGTGGACCACCGCGCTCCGGACTTCGCCGAGCGTTTGAAGGAAGCCTGCCCCAAGGGCGTGGACGTGTACTTCGAGAACGTGGGCGGCGCTGTCTGGGACGCCGTCTTCCCGCTCCTCAATCCGTTCGCGCGAGTCCCCGTCTGCGGCCTCATCGCCTGGTACAACAGCACGGGTCCCTTCGAGGGCCCGAACCGCCTGCCCCTCGTCATGCGCGACGTGCTCTCCAAGAGCCTGACGCTGCGAGGCTTCATCCAGACGGAGTTCGTCAGCCAGCTCCCGGATTTCTACCGGGACATGAGCGCATGGGTGCGCGAGGGACGCGTGCGCTACCGCGAAGACATCGTCAACGGGCTCGACCATGCGCCCGAGGCCTTCGTCGGGCTGCTGGAAGGCCGCAACTTCGGCAAGCTCGTGGTGAAGGTGGACGAAACGGCATGACGTCCAACGCGTGAAGCGCCGCCTGCGTGCCCGGAACACTCAGGCACGCAGGGGCAAACTGGCTCAGCTCGGCTTGGCCCGCACGGACTGGAACGCCCGCGTGGCGCCCGTCACCAGCAGAACGATGAGGCCACCCGCGATGATGCCGGCCACCGCGTTCATCAGAGACGGCACGAGCGCGCCCAGCAGTCCGCCAACGCCTGGCACCGCCGCAACCGCGGCGGTCGCGTGCTCGATGAAGTGATGCAGGGGCGCGATGCCGTGCGTGAGGATGCCGCCGCCCACCATGAACATGGCGGCCGTGCCCACGATGCCGAGCCCCTTCATCAGGTACGGCGCGGTGGCCAGGATGCCCCGGCCCAGGCTCCGCTTGATCCCGCCCTCCGCCTTCATCAGGTAGAGCCCCGCGTCGTCGAGCTTCACGATGCCCGCGACCAGGCCGTACACGCCCACCGTCATGAGGAGGGCGATGCCCGTCAGCACGGCGACCTGCATCCCGAAGGTCGCGGCGGTGAGCGTTCCGAGCGAGATGACGACGATTTCGGCGGACAAGATGAAGTCGGTGCGGATGGCGCCCTTGATCTTGTCCTTCTCCATGGCGACCAGGTCCACCGACGGGTCCGCCACTGCATTGATGCGTTCCTGCTTCTGCGCCGCCTGCTCCTCCTTGCCGTGCAGGAACTTGTGGGCCACCTTCTCGAAGCCCTCGAAGCACAGGAAGGCGCCACCCAGCATCAGCAGCGGGGTGATGGCCCAGGGCGCCAGCGCGCTGATGGCCAGCGCCGCGGGCACCAGAATCGCCTTGTTGACCATCGAGCCCTTGGCGACGGCCCAGACGACGGGCAGTTCGCGGTCGGCGCTGACGCCGGAGACCTGCTGGGCATTGAGGGCGAGGTCATCCCCCAGCACGCCAGCGGTCTTTCGGGTCGCGACCTTCGTCATCGCCGCGATGTCGTCCAGCAGGCTGGCAATGTCATCAATCAGGGTGAGGAGGCTGCTTCCGGCCACGTGGTTCGTCCTGGTGTAGAGGGCACGGGCGCGTCGCGAAGACGTCCCAAACCCTGGATATAGCCTGGATTAAGCGCGTCCACGCGGCTTCGAAAGCCACTCCCCCGGCTTTTCCCCCAACCCACCGCCATCCTCTTTTCCCTGGGTTCACCGAACAGGGCTGTCAGCAAGCGCGCTGGACCTGGCCGGCCGGATGGGGCATGCGTGAGGCCCACCCGCAACCCGAGCCCCACCCGGCCCGGCCATCCCGCGAGAGAAGTCCATGCGAGCCTGCCCGTGCTGCAGGGAGGTGCTGACCGCCGGCATCCTGGGCCTGGGCGTCCGCCGCCTCGCGGGAAGCTGCGAGGTTTGCGGCGACACGGTCTGCCAGGTGTGCCTGAGCACGCAGGTCCTGGAGGCCGGTGACTTCCGGCAACGCCCGGTGGCGCCCGGCCACGAGAACCGGAAGGCCCGGGGCCGTATCTGCCGCGCCTGCTGGTGGGAGCACCTGACGGAGCGGGGCATCAAGCCTCCGTTCCCCGCCCCGCCTGGACAACGCGAGCGGGCCGCCCACGCGGCGAGGTCATCCTGCCAGCACCCGGACGTCACGCAGGCCATGGGCTTCTGCCCCGGCTGCGGCGACGAAGTCGAATGGAAGGCCGAGCACGGCAACCCCGTCTGCGTGGCGTGCGAGGCACCCTCACACCCGCTCTTCAATCACTGCTGGGCATGTGGCGAGTCCTTCGACGAGGCCAACGCGCCCGAGCCCGTGGCCCAGGGCTACCGGCTCGAGTTCGACTGCGACGCGGATGACTGCACCGGGAAGCTGGCGTGGCTGATGCCCTACTGCCCGTGGTGCGGAGAAACGAAGCACTGGGAGCCCGCGAGCGGTGGCGACCTGGAGTGCACGGAGTGCGAGCACCGCCTGGACCGCGCGTGGGCCCACTGCGTGCGGTGTGGCGAAGAGGCCCCCCTGCCAGACGACTGTCTCCGGTGCGGCCAGGACCTGGACGATGCCCCCTCCGCCGCGCGCTGCGAGTCGTGCCGCAACATCGTATGTGGGGACTGCTTCGACACACGCGTGGTTCCATCCCCCTCCGGCGAGCCCCAGGAGCGGCTCCTCTGCACCACCTGCGGCGTGGGCTTCGACCGGCCCGCGCCTCCCGCCGAGCCTCCCGAGGAGGAGGAAGAAGCGGAGGCCGAGGACACCGCCGAGGACGCCGACGACGCGGACGACACGGCTGACGAGGAGCCTGAGCCTGAACCGGAGCCTCGCACCGAAGCGCCCCGCGCGCCTGAACCGGAACCGGTGGCGTCTGCCTGGGAGGTGCTGGGAATCACGCCCGGCACCCCGCTCACGGATGCACGGCGAGCCTACCTGTCACTGGTGGCCCAGTATCATCCGGACAAGGTCGCGCAGCTCGGCCCCAAGCTGCAGGCCCTGGCGCAGGAAGAAACGCGCAGGCTCATCGAAGCTTGGGAGTACGTTCGCAGGAAGACTTAACGCAATCCCGGAGCGAGGCCGGACCTCACCCGGTCCGGACCTCGTACCGTCCAGGTTCAGGCGTGAGAGGACGGCTGCACGTCCGCGCCCTCCCGAATCTTGTCGGAGCGCTCCCGCAGCTCTCGCCACGAGTCCTCGAAGTCCTTCTTCAGCTTCGACCAGTTCTCACCATGGCTGCTCATCAGTCGGCGCAGCGCGGACTCCGTGTCCTGGAGCGAGCGACGGATGAACTGGAGTTCCTGCCGCGTGAGCCGTGAGTCCTCGGCCCGGGACTGCGCGGCGGACGCCTCCCAACCATCCACCTGTGCGCCAAGCGCTCGAAGCTCCGCCTCACGCTTGCGCTCGTAGCCGGCACGGACGAGCGCCATCTTGGCGTCCATCTCGATGACGGCCTGGTTGGTGTCGTCGTAGGACTTCCGGAGTTCGGCCTTGCCCTGGTCGAAGTTCTGCGTCTGCCGCTTGCTCAGCTCCTCCAGCTTGATGCGGAACTGGTCGAAGACGCGGCGAATGCCGGACATGTCCTTGAGCTCGTCGCTCGCCTGGCGGACGTCTGCCTGCGCCTCCGTTTCGGCAATCCGGGCGTCGAGCCTCCGCTTCTCCGCGTCCATCTGCTTCACATAGGCCTCTTGCTCCGTCATGACGCGTGTCTCCTTCCGCGCGACCTTCCGGGCGCGGCGCTGTGCTGACGTCATGAATGAGGGCTCACCCCCATGGACGCACACACTGCGACGGACGAGGCCCGGGCGTCCGGCTCACCGGGCCAACTGCGGACGGAGCGTACTCCCGGCGGCTCGCTGCCCTCTTGAACTCCCCGAAAGGCCTGAATCCCCCATTGCATGTCAGGGCGAGACGCCATGCTGCGTCGAGGGCGACAACCCACTCTTCAGAAATATCGGAAGTACCGTCATGCCGAAGCTGAACCAGATCATCGCCGTCGAGAAGGGCGTCAAGAACCGCTCCCAGCAAGAGCTGACCCAGGCCCATCACGACCTCCAGAAGCCGCAGTTGCTCAGCGGCATCTCCCGCACGTATCAGCCCCGCGACGAGGAGGGTGAGCGCTTCCCCCCCGAGTCCACCCGCGTGCAGGTACGAACGCAAGACGTCCTCAAGAAGGCGCAAGAGATTCTCACCCGGCTCTTCGACGTCACCGCCACCAAGGACCTCACCAACTGTCACGCGAAGGCGGACGTGCGCGTGGATGGCCGGGTCCTGCTCAAGGGTGTTCCCGCCACGTATCTGCTCTTCCTGGAGAAGCAGCTGGTGGACCTTCACACCTTCGTGAAGAAGCTGCCCACGCTGGACCCGTCGGAGTCGTGGGTTCCCGACCCGGCGCAGGGCCTGTGGGCCACCGAGCCCGTGCAGACGGCGAAGACGAAGAAGGTCCCCCGCAACCACGTGAAGTCCGAGGCCACCGAGAAGCACCCGGCCCAGGTGGAGGTCTATTACGAGGACATCGTCGTCGGTTACTGGAAGACGGTGAAGTTCTCGGGGGCGCTCCCCGCCACGCGCATGAATGACCTGCTGGAGCGCGTGGAGAAATTGCAGCAGGCCGTCAAGTTCGCCCGCGAAGAGGCGAACGCCGTCGAGGTGGAGGAAATGAAGGCCGGCGAGGCCCTCCTCGGCTACCTGTTCGGCTAGAATCACAGCCGCAGACCTTTTGGAGTCCAGACTCAAACTCAGCAGCAACCTCACGCCGAGCGTTCTCCGGCCGTCCCCCAGTGCAGGTTCGAGCCCTGCCCCCGCCATTCAACACCACCTGCGGCGGGGTAGCCCAATCACGGTAGAGGCAGGCGGCATCACGAGCGCGCGAAGCACCCCAAACTCAAATTCTCACTCCAGACTCAGCATTCGCTGTCGCAGGCCCGATCAACCGTTCCCGCCCCCTCCCTCGTGATGCTGGTGCAATTCCAGCCCGCCGCTCCATTTTCCCTTACGCGGCGGTCGTTCAATCGCAGGACCCGAGGTCTCAACCGCAGGCAGGAACTTAAACGTGCGGGTCTCATCCATGGCAGCACCCCGAGCCCGGGCAGGAGGACACCCTGCTCGGGCTCACTCTTTTCCAGCGGCGCGGCGGGACTTGAGCGCCATCACCCCGGGTGAGCTGTACCCGATGCGCCGCGTGGTGGGCTCCGCCACCGCGCCAAAGAAGGCGGAGTAACCCCGCCGCCGGACCTGGCGGGCGGGGTCTCGCGGCGGGCGCTCAGTGGCGCCGGCCGTGGGGACGCCGGTCGTCACGGACTTCCCGCCGGGTCTGGTTCAGCTCCCGCTCCGCCACCTGGATGAGCTCCAGGATGAGCGTGCGCTTGTAGCTCAGGGCTCCGGGCTGCCGCAGGCCCTCGATTTCATCGAGCTCGCGGGCGATGGCCTTCCGGGTCCGCAGCGCGGCGTGCTCGGCGCGCAGGTCGTTCCGGGCGTCGGCCGCGGAGGCGCGACCCCACATGGTCGCCCGGGGGCCGCCCCACTGGGCCACGCGCGCATCCCGCCGGGTCCGCCGCGCCTGCGCCCAGTCCTTGGACAGCTCCCGCTCGCTCTCCGCCAGTTCGGCACGGAGGAGCTTGCGCAGACTGAACTCCACGTTCGCCATCTGCCGTTCGCTCCGGCTGCGCCACGCGGCGTCGAAGCGGGCCAGGAGGTTGCGCAGGTCCTCCAGGTCGCGGCGGTCATCGCGCAGCTCGCTCCGCTCCACGCGCGTGGGACGGGGGCCGTAACCCTGGGCCTGCGCACTGCCAGTGAGGAGAAGGGCTGCGACCAGCGCGGATGCGATGCGGTTCATGGGGTGCGTCCTCGTGAGCTCAGGGCCCGCCGTCGTGTTCATGAGGACAGACGCATGCACCGCGGCGCTATTCAGCCCCCTACTCCTTGCGCAGCAGCACGAACTCCACGCGGCGGTTCAGCTCGCGCCCGCGAGGCAGCAGGTTCGGCGCCTTGGGCCGGGTGTCACCCAGGCCCACCGTTTCGATGCGCGACGCGTCCAGTCCCGCGTCGACCAGGGCCTTGGCCACGGCTGCGGCGCGGGCTTCGGACAGCGCCTTGCGGGCAGCCGCCGCGGGGCGTTCGCGGTTGTCGGTGTGCCCTTCAATGCGAAGCCGGAGCTTCTCGTCCCGCACGAACATGTCCATCAGCAGGGCCAGTCCCGCGGTCGTTCCCTTGCGTGGCGCGGCCTGCTTCTCCGCGAAGCGCGGCATGCGCGGCAGCTCCACGACCTCCTTCTTCAGGCGGACCTTCTGGGACTTCGACACCGGTGCCTTCACCAGGGCGAAGGACACCGTAGGCACCGCCTCCCGGGAGAGCGTCACCTTTCGCGTCTGCGCCAGGTAGCCCTGGGACAGGACGTCCAGCCGGTACTCTCCGGGCGGCAGCATGACCTCCACCGGCTTGCGCGCCTTGCGGTCCACCATCACCCGCTGCGGCGCCCCGGTGGCGGACTTCACGTACACGGTGGCCGCGGCGGGCCGCTTCCCCGCGAGCACCTTCAGCAGCAGCTTCGCGGGCGCCACCGGCCCTTGCTCGGGCGCCTCCACCGTCTTCACGGGCGCGGCGACGGGCGGCGTCGGCGAGATGGGGGTCGTCACGGGGGGCGGGGTCGGCTTCGCGGGAGCCTGCGCCACCCCGGCCACGGGCGCACCCGCATCCGGCACGTCGGGAATGGCCACGTCCGCCATGGCGGCCGTCATCTCCGCCTTCACGTCATGAGACAGCTTCAGCTTCAGCCGGGGGTCCGGCGCGGTGGGGTTGATGGCGGGCAGCACCCGCACCCGCGCCCGCAGTCCGCGCTGCACCTGCACCGTCACCGACGCCGTCAGCTTCCAGAGGAAGCCGCTCTCCTCGCTGAAGAGGTTCCAGGACTCGTTGGCGTAGGTGACGTGCGAGACGAGCGTGTAGGAGCCCTCCTCCACCGTGAGCACCGCGAGCCGGTGCAGCCCGGGGCCGTTGAGCTTGTCCAGGCCGGGGATGGCCAGGGGCTGGCCGTTGACGAGGAAGTCCGCCTCCACCAGCTTGTAGCCGCGCGACGTGCCCGCTCCGGGCAGGCCCTCGAAGGAGATGACGATCTCCGGCGGCGGCGTCTTCACCATCTCCTGGAGCTGACGGTCCAGGTCCTCGCGCGCCCGCTGCTCCACGGCGGACGGCTCCGCCGCGCCCGCGGAGGTGGCGAGCAGGGCCATGAAAACCAGAAGGGGAACTTGAACGGAGATGGCGGCCACGGGGGCTCACAGCATCGCACAACCTGGCGGCTCCGCGAGTTGTCCGCCACCCAAGCTGACGACCAGCCGACCCTCGCCCACCATCCCTCCTCTGTCCATGTATCAGGCTGTATCTGGAGTGAAGGGACTTGTAGCTCCCATGCTGGGAGGTTTTCTCGCGCCACGAGTTCCAGCTACCCACGAGGGCCGCATCAGCGCTACGCCTACGGGTATGACCGACTTCCAGTTCCAGGACATGCTGCCGCTGGGCAAGGACGAGACGCCATACCGGCTGCTCTCCAAGGACCACGTCTCCACCTTCGAAGCCGGCGGACGCACCTTCCTCCAGGTCGCGCCCGAGGCGCTCACCCTGCTCACCCGCGAGGCCATGCGCGACATCGCGCACCTGCTGCGCCCCGGGCACCTGAAGCAGCTCTCCCACATCCTCGAGGACCCCGAGGCGTCGTCCAACGACCGCTTCGTGGCGCTGGAGCTGCTGAAGAACGCCAACATCGCGGCCGGCGGCGTGCTGCCCTCCTGCCAGGACACGGGCACCGCCATCGTCATGGGCAAGAAGGGCCAGTACGTCATCACCGGCGGCAATGACGAGGAGGCCATCTCCCGCGGCGTGTTCGAGACATACCAGACGTCGAACCTGCGCTACTCGCAGATGGCGCCGCTGGACATGTACAAGGAGGTCAACACCGGCAACAACCTGCCCGCGCAGATCGAGCTCTACGCGACGGACGGTGACGCCTACAAGTTCCTCTTCATGGCGAAGGGCGGCGGCTCCGCCAACAAGAGCTACCTGTTCCAGGAGACGAAGGCGCTGCTCAACCCGCAGAGCCTCCTGAACTTCGTGGACGCGAAGATCCGCTCGCTGGGCACCGCGGCCTGTCCGCCGTACCACCTGGCCATCGTCATTGGCGGCACCTCCGCCGAATACGCGCTGAAGACGGCCAAGTACGCCTCCGCGCGCTACCTGGATTCGCTCCCCACCGAGGGCAACAAGCTGGGCCGCGGCTTCCGCGACGTGGCGCTGGAGCAGGAGATCCTCAAGCTCACGCAGCGCACCGGCATTGGCGCGCAGTTCGGCGGCAAGTACTTCTGCCACGACGTGCGCGTCATCCGCCTGCCCCGCCACGGCGCGTCCTGCCCGGTGGCCATCGCGGTGTCGTGCTCGGCGGACCGGCAGATCCTGGGGAAGATCACCCGGGACGGCATCTTCCTGGAGCAGTTGGAGGCCGACCCGGCGAAGTACCTGCCGGAGACGACGGACGGGGAGCTGGGCGGCGAGGTGGTGAAGATCGACCTCAACCGCCCCATGAGCGAGATTCGCGCGGAGCTGTCGCGCTACCCCATCAAGACGCGCCTGTCGCTCAGCGGCCCCCTGGTGGTGGCGCGCGACATCGCCCACGCGAAAATCAAGGAGGTGCTGGACGCCGGCAACGGCATGCCCCAGTACCTCAAGGACTACATGGTCTACTACGCGGGCCCGGCGAAGACGCCGGAAGGCTATGCCTCGGGCTCCTTCGGCCCGACGACGGCCGGCCGCATGGACGCGTATGTGGACCAGTTCCAGGCCGCGGGCGGCAGCTTCGTGATGCTGGCCAAGGGCAACCGCTCCCCCGCCGTCACCGAGGCCTGCAAGAAGCACGGTGGCTTCTATCTGGGCTCCATCGGCGGCCCGGCGGCTCGGCTGGCCAAGGACTGCATCACCAAGGTGGAGGTGCTCGAGTACGCCGAGCTGGGCATGGAAGCCGTCTGGAAGATTGAAGTGGTGGACTTCCCGGCCTTCATCGTCGTGGACGACAAGGGCAACGACTTCTTCGCCAACATCAACAAGCCGTCGGCGGCGAAGAAGGCCTGAACGGGAGCCACCCGCCCTTGACGTTCAGGGCCGAGGCGGCTCCCCGTCCTTGGGAGCCGCCGTGGCGGAGGCGCGGCGCTTCGGGATGATGGAGCGCCGCGGCCCCTTGAGGGCCACGCCCAACAGCATGGTGGCAGGGAGCAGCATTCCCAGCCCCTGACTGAAGTTGTCAGGGGGCTTCACGATGGCCCCCAACACCAACACGGAGAACAGCAGGCCACAGACGAGCCGGACGGCGAGAGCGTTCACGCCTCCAGCCTAGACAGCCCGTGGCCGCTGTCCACCGGACCGTACCGCGGGGCTACCAGATCTTGACGCGCTGCTCGGGCGGCAGCCAGGTGGCGTCCCCCTCCTTCACGCCGAAGGCCTCGTAGAACTCCGGCATGTTCCGCACCACGCCGTTGACGCGGTACCGCGGCGGCGAGTGGGTGTCGGTCAGCAGCATCTGCCGCATGGCATCGTCCCGGTACAGGCCGCGCCAGATCTGCCCCCAGCCCAGGAAGAAACGCTGGTCGCCGGAGAAGCCGTCGATGACGGGCGGCGTCTTGCCCTGGGTGGACAGCTTGTAGGCCTGGTACGCCACGGTGAGGCCGCTCAGGTCGCCGATGTTCTCGCCCAGCGTGAGCTTGCCGTTGACGTTCATGGCCTCCAGCGGGCTGAAGCCGTTGTACTGATTCACCAGCATGTTGGTGCGCTGCTCGAAGCCCGACTTGTCCTCGGGCGTCCACCAGTCACGCAGGTTGCCGTCGCCGTCGGAGCGGCTGCCCTGGTCGTCGAAGCCGTGGCTGAACTCGTGGCCGATGACGCCGCCGATGGCGCCGTAGTTCGTCGCGTCGTCCGCCTCCGGATTGAAGAACGGCGGCTGGAGGATGGCGGCCGGGAAGACAATCTCGTTCATCGTGGAGCTGTAGTAGGCATTCACCGTCTGCGGCGTCATGCCCCACTCCTCGCGGTCGATGGGCTTGCCCAGCTTGCCCACCGCGCGCTGGTGATCGAACAGCTCGCCCCGGCGGACGTTGCCCACCAAATCACCGGCGACGATGTCCAACGACGAGTAATCCCGCCACTTGTCCGGGTAGCCAATCTTCACGCCGAACTTCTCCAGCTTGGCCTGGGCCTGCGCCTTGGTGGCGGGGCTCATCCAGTCCAGTCCGTCGATGCCCTTGCGGAAGGCTTCGCGCAGGTTGGCCACCAGCTCCTGCATGCGCTTCTTGGAGTCGGGGCTGAAGTGGCGCTCCACGTAGAGCTGGCCCACGGCCTCGCCGACGACCTCGTTCACCTGGGCCACGCCGCGCTTCCAACGCGGCCGGTTCTCCTCCAGTCCCTGGAGCGTCTTGCCGCGGAACTCGAAGTGCGCCTGCTCGAAGGCACTGCTGAGCAGCGGCGCGCGGGTGTCCAGCACCTTCAGCGCCAGGTACTGCTTGATGACCGGCAGCGGCGTGGACTTCAGCAGCCCGCCCAGGGCCTCCAGGTAGTCCG
The DNA here is from genome assembly GCF_900101905.1 of Myxococcus virescens. Lineage (NCBI taxonomy): Bacteria > Pseudomonadati > Myxococcota > Myxococcia > Myxococcales > Myxococcaceae > Myxococcus > Myxococcus virescens. Next base: position 16,229 of record NZ_FNAJ01000020.1, read on the forward strand.
GCTGGCGGACGATGACGGAGGGCGTGGCCTCCGCACCGGACGCCGTGAGGAAGCGGCCCCAGGAGAAGCCCGGCGTCAGCGCGTCCAGCTCCGCGACCGTCTTGGGGTTGTACGTCTTCTCCCGATCGCGGTTGCGTGCCCGGTCCCACTGCTTCGCGGCCAGCGCCGTCTCGAACGCCATCACGTCCTGGGCGGCCTTCTTCGCGTTCTTCTCACCGGCCAGCGTGAGCAGCTTCTCGATGTAGGCCACGTACGCGGCGCGGACCTCGACGAAGCGCGGCTCCTGCTTGGTGTAGTAGTCCCGGTCCGGCAGGCCCAGGCCCAGCTGCGTGGCGTAGACGATGTAACGCGTGGCCTGCTTCTGGTCCTGGCCCACGAAGATGCCGAACGGCACCGGCACGCCTTCACGCAGCAGCGACGCGAACAGCTCCGGCAGCGCGTCCGCGCGCTTCACGGCCTTCACGCGCGCCAGCTCGTCGCTCACCGGCTTCAGGCCCAGCGACTCGATGTGCTGGGTGTCCATGAAGCTGTTGTAGAGGTCCCCCACCTTCTGTGCGGTGGAGCCGGGGTGGCGCTCCTTCGCCGCGGCGGACTCCTCGATGATGGCGCGCATGGCCAGCTCGGCCTTGTCCGCCAGCTCGATGAAGGTACCGTAGCGCGCGCGGTCCGCGGGGATGGACGTCGTCTTCAGCCAGTTGCCGTTGACGAAGGCGTAGAAGTCGTCCTGCGGCCGGACATCGCGGTCCAGGTGCTTCAGCTCCACGCCCAGCGAACGGACGGCTTCCGCAGAAGCGGCCTGGGCGGCGGGCACGGCCGGAGGAGGCGCGTCATCGGAGGGGGCCGGCTGCTGCGTGGTGGCACAACCGGTGAGGAGCAGGGTGCCCAAGGCGCTGCGGGCCCAGGCACGGCGGGAGAAGGTCTTCAGGGGGCTCAATGCGGCTCCGTGAGGAAGTGAGGGGCGGCGAATGCTGCCAGACGCGGAGGGTCGTCGTCCCTCCGGGCAGGCAGGAAAAACACCCGGGCCCGTCCCCTATTCCATGGAGCGGGCCCCACCCGCACCTTTCGCGCGGTGGGGCCCCTCGCAGCGTGCGCTAACGCTGCGGCTGGCCCAGCACCGGCGCCGGTACAGGCGTGGGCGTGGGCGCTGGCGCGGCGGGCGGGGCGACGGGCGTCACCGCGACGTCCTGGGCCAGTGCGTCCACGTCGTGGAAGCCCTTGGCGCTCACCTCGGCGCCCCGGTACAGGGCCCAGCCCGGCAGGCCGCGCTGGTAGGCGCGCGTCATGTGCCAGAGCTGAAGTCCACTGTTGGACACGAACAGGTACATCGACCGCTTCGGATTCCACGGGTTCGGCAGCGCGACGGCCAGGCCATCATCCGGGCGGCCGTACGTCTTGCCCTGCCAGCGGAAGTAGCGCCGCCCCAGCTCCACGGGGAGCTTCTTCTCGGCCGCCAGCCGCGCCAGCAGCGCGTTGTCCTCCGCGCCGCCGAAGAGGACCAAGTCCCGGTCCGCCAGCTCCGCGTCCGTCACCTCGGCGTCCGGCTTGATGGGCATCAGGTACTCCACGAACGCGTCCGCCAGCACCTCCCGGTAGCCCAGCGCCAGCGTGCGCATGGACTCCGTCTGGCGCGCCGTGCCGTGCACCAGGAGCAGCTTCTCCCAGGCGTCGAGCTGGTTCGACAGCGTCTGGTGGTGCTCGCGCGGCACCGGGATGTCATTGCCGGCGTTGAACACCACGCGGACGGGCGGCTCCGCCGTGCGGAAGGTGAACGTCTCGTTGAGGCCCTTCACCTCCACGCGCTCCAGCGTGGCGCCCTTCGCGGTGCGCACCTCCACCATCGCAACGAAGTGCCAGGGGCGCGAGCCGGGCTGCTCCACCTTCAGCGTCACCTCGTAGCCGTCCTTCACCTGCGCGGCGCTGGCTCGGATGCGCGGCTGCGGCAGTCCGGTCTGCTCCACCCACTGCGACACGAAGAGGCCCACGTCCCTGCCGGTGGCCTCCAGCACCGCGCGCTTGAAGTCCGCGGTGGTGACGTTCTTGTTGGCGTAGCGGCCATGCAGGGCGTTCATCGCCTTGGAGAAGTGGGCGTTGCCCAGCAGCAACCGGAGCTGGTGCAGCAGGAAGGTGCCCTTGATGCGCGGCAGCATGTAGGTGCCGTAGCGGCCGTAGTCCGTCTTCGCGGAGGCCGGCACCACGTCCGCCTCGCGCGAGGTGGTGAAGAGGTAGCGCGCGTTGAGGTCTGCCAGTGCGTTGCGCTGGTACTCGAAGGCCTTGTCGGACGTGTCTCCGTCCGCCGGCAGGTCCTTGAGCAGCTTCCAATACGCGGCGGTGCCGCTGACCAGCCAGTTCTCTCCGTCCGTCGCGGGGAACACGGTGTTGGCCCACAGCAGGGGCCTGCCGAAGACGAACGCGTCCTTCACCTTCGACACGTCGCGCTTGAGGGCGGCCGGCTCCGCGGGAGGCGTCCACCCCTTGCGCGCGGCCCCCAGCTTCTCCGCGACGAAGACGGGGCTGAAGGCCGTGTAGCCCAGCGACAGGTGCGGCGTGGCGCCGGGCAGATCGGGAATCCACCGGCCGCCCACCATCTTCTCGCGCAGCGTCGTCTTGCCGTAGTGGGCCAGGAACATCAGCTTCTGGGCCATCTCCGACGTGGTGACCTTGCCATCACACGCGTGGGGCCGGTTGATGGGGCTGGAGGCCATCATCCGGATGGCGGTGTCCAGGTCGAAGCCCTTCTTGCCGTACTTCGCGTAGTACTCCCAGAAGGCGATGTCGCGGTTCCAGGTGTTGAAGGACAGATCCACCGGAGCGTTGTCCGGGTTGGGCACGTACTCCTTGCGCACCTCCAAATCCCGGTTGTTGTTGTTGGCCCAGATGAAGTCCTTGAGATTGCCCGGCGTGTCCCCGGCCTGCCCCTTGCCGCCGGTGCGCCACAGGCGCGTCTTCTTCGTCCCCAGCAGCAGGCACGCGCCCTCGTCCGTCTTCGTGTCCGCCAACGTCCAGTCGTTGGTATAGAGGCCGTTGTTGCCGTCCTTCATGATGCGGGCGACGTCGTCGATGGACGACGCGTACTGCGCGGCCTTGCGGATGCGGTTGCTCTGGGGCGTGCCATTCATGTCGAACGGCGACTGACCCACCGTCGTCTCGCCAATGACGATGCCGGCGGCATTGACGTACCAGTCCGAGCCGCTGTGGATGCCACCCGGGAAGGTCTGCATCACGAAGCGGTGGCCCTTGGTGGGCTTCACGTCCAGCACCACGTCCCAGTGCACGCCCGTGTAGCCGCCCCACATGAAAATCTGTCCCATGATGGCGCGGCCATCCGGGGTGGCGGACCTGGTGGCCACGAAGGAGGAGCAGTGGTCCCCCTTCCCCGCCCGCTCCGCGTCCTCCTCCGCCTTGAGGAAGGTGCGGCCGGTGAGCGGCGTGCCCGTGGCCCGGTTCGCCTCGGCGAGCTGCCCCGCGTCCACGGCGGAGTTGAGCGTGACGATGTCCAGCAGGTCCAGCTCGCGGTCCTTGAACTTCGCGCCCGCCTTGTTGGCGCCGTCCGCGATGCCCTTCATCTCCTCCAGGAACTCCGCGTCGTACTTGCGCAGGAAGAGCGCGTCCGCGAGCAGCCGCTGGTGGTTCCACCCCTTGGAGGCGTCCGTCTTGTCCTTCTCGATGCCGAGCTTCTCCATGTAGCGGACGATTTCCTGCGGCACCAACTGGCCGAACTGGTGGCCCCGCTCGTAGGGCTCGCCCTCGATGTGGACGTAGATCCACCCGCCCTCGTCATAGCGGAAGCCCTTGCCGGCCCAGCGCACCGACTCCAGCGGAATGTAGGCGGTGATGTCGTCCACCTTCTCGATGCGGACGTCGTCGAACCAGGCGGTGCCCGTGGCCTTGCCGTTGCGGCCCAGGTGGAGCTGCACCCGGTCCGAGGACTGGGTGGCGAAGAAGAGCACCGACGCGCGGCCTCCCGCTTCCGCTGCGGGCGCGGGTGAGCAGTTGGTGAAGGGGAAGCTCTTCATCGACAGGCAGGCGCCGTGCGCCGTGGGGTAGCGCGCCTGCGGGTCCGTCTGGACGCCGCGCGTGCGCACCCAGGCGCTGAGCCGATAGAGCTGGCCCACCTGGAGCTTCATCGCCTCGGACTCCACCGTGGTCTCGGCGCCGCCCACCGGGTTCTCGATGGCCAGGCCCCGAGCGCCCTCCACCTTCGCCGCGGCGCTGCCGGATGCCTTCCCCTGCCCTCGGGACTTCCAGAAGGCGGGGAGCGAGCCGGAGCCGCCCGCAATCTCGAAGTTCCCGTTGGGCACGGCGACGGGCGTGGAGGCGGGCGCGGCGGCCCAGGAGGGTGCCGCGTGAAGCGTGCTCGCGGACAGCAGCAGCGCGCCAAGCAGCTTGGACGTCATGCGTAAGGAGGACATGAGGCTCCCAGCCCGGCAGGGACACCGGGCGACGGGTAGAGGTGGCCGGGGCGCATGACACCCCCGCCCTCCCCGAGCGTCAATCGCGATACTCCACGACACGGCGATGACGCACGGCGGCTACCGCGCTGTCCGCCCGTCCGTCCCTCAGCGAAGGACCCAGGCGCTCGTGCGGAGCAGTAGCCGGGCCGCGCGCCGCACGGCGTCCACCCGGCGCGCCGCGGTCGCTGGCGGGGTGACGGGCGCATCCCAGTCGAAGGTGCGGAGCCGGTTCAGGAAGCCCTGTTGGACGCAGCCCTCCAGGCTGAAGACGTGGAGGTCATGCGTCCAGCGCACCGCCAGACGCAGGTCGCGCGAGAACTCCGTCCAATCCAGGGGCTTCGCGGCGAAGGCGCCGGGCAGCTCCACGCCCCCGCCGGTGATGCCCACCGCCAGGGACTGACTTCCGGGCCCGTAGCTCCAGAGCACGGAGGGGCCATGGGGCCGCAGGAAGCTGGTGTAGAGCATGAGGACCTCACGGTCCGCCGGCAGATCGAGCACCCCCGCCAGCCGCTGCACCAGCGTGGAGCGCGACTCCCGCTCGTCCACGATGATGGGGAACTGGTAGGCATCCACCCGGTAGCCGTCCGCGCGGATGCGCTCCATCAGCCGCGCGTACCCTGCCCTCGCGTCCCGGACGCGGCGCCCCTGCACGAGCCTGGGCAGGATTTCGCCCAACTGCCGCCACCCGCCTTCCATCCACCGCCGCAGCTCGCGGATGTCCGGCTCGATGTCCAGCCCCACGCCCTCCCACGCCAGGTGGTGCTCGGCCGTCCATGCCTGGAAGGCCTCGTAGCGCGCCGTGGCCTGCGCCACGTTGCCCGCATGAAACCAGTAGCCTTCATCGGTGGGCAGCAGCAGCCACGCCGTGACGGGAATCCCCATCCGGTTCAGCCGCTGGACCACCTGGGCCCGCTCCGGCCCCAGGTCGAGCAGGCCCAGGCTCACCCCGGCCTCCAGCGCCGCCAGGTCCTCCACGACGCCAGGAGTGGCGAATAGCTCACGCAGTGGCTCCGCCTCCAACTCGCAAAAGAAGGTCAGCATGTGAGGTTTCATGTCAGCCTCGCGCCTCCCCGCGCACCGCTCGACGTCCGTGCGCCATATCACCGTGAAGGAGCCACATGGAGTTCCACAAGGGCCGGCTGTTCGATCACGTCCATCTGCGCGTCCAGGACCTCGATGCCAGCAAGCGATTCTATCGCGCGGTGCTGGACGTGTTGGGCGTGCCCTTCTTCAGCGAGAGTCCCCACCACTTCTCCGCCGACGAGCTGTTCGTCGACCGGGTGGCCCCCGGGACGCCCCGCTCCGAGCGCGGCGTCCATCTGGCCTTCCAGGCGAAGGACCGGGAGACCGTCCACCGGTTCCACGCAGCGGCGCTCGCCGCGGGCGGCCGGGACAACGGGGCGCCGGGTGAGCGCAACTACCACCCCGGCTATTACGGCGCGTTCGTCCTGGACCCGGATGGGAACAACATCGAGGCCGTGTTCCATGGCCCGGTGACGCGCTCGGCGGAGTCCGTGGTGATGAAGCCGGCGTTCTGACGCGGGGCGTCTGCCTGGCTGCGAACCGGCGGTGGTGTCTTCCGGTTCGCACCCGCGGCCGTATTCCGCTGGACGCTCGGGCGCTCCGGGCGTCAGAAGCTGGACGGGATGTCCCGCGCGCTGACGCGAGGGTGACCTGCGATGATTACGAGCAGGTCATGGCGTCTCCAGATGGCACCGACACCCTGCTCCTCATCGAGAGCGTCAAGCCCCGGCTCCGAGGTGTCTCCCACGCCGTGGCCTTCGTGGCGGCGCTGCTCGGGTGCATCCAACTGGCGCTGATGCCAGTGCGCGGCCCCCAGTACCTGGCCGACCTCGTGTTCGGTGGCAGCCTGGTGCTGATGTTCGGCGTGAGCGCCACCTACCACCGCTTCACCTGGGGCATGGACGCGTACCGGCGCATCCAGCGCTTCGACCACGCGGCCATCTACATCCTCATCGCGGGCTCATTCACGCCCATGGCCACGCTGGACACCACGGGTGACACCAGCCTGTACCTGCTCTGGTTGATGTGGATCGCCGCGCTGACGGGCGCGAGCCTCACGCTCCTGGGCGTGCACACCTCGCGAGGGCTGCGCTCCGCGCTCTACGTCGCCCTGGGCGCCGTGGCCACGCCGGTGATGCTGCGGCTCCCCGAGGTGATTGGCTCCGGGCGCGTCGCGTGGCTCGTGCTGGGCGGGGTGCTCTACGCCGTGGGCGCGGTCATCTATGCGCGCCGCTGGCCCGACCCGATTCCCACCGTCTTCGGCTACCACGAAATCTTCCACCTGCTCGTCGTGGCCGCGGCGGGCGTGCACTACGCCGTCATCCTGGACATCGTGGGCGGCGCCTGATGCCGGCGTGACGGCGCTATCGCCGGTGGCAGCGGTCGTAGGGCCATTCCCGCTCGCGCTCGCAGCGGACGAAACAGGCGTAGCAGTCTCCCGCCCACCGTCCCCGCCCCGCGTCCTTGCACCGGGCATGGGTGTCCACGCAGCGCCGCTTCCATCCCGCCTTCGCGCCGTCGTCCCGGCTCGCCTCGCGCTCCTTCGCCACGGCCTGGATTTCCGCCAGGTACACGACGGCTTCCGAGGCCGAGAGACCGCACAACTCAGGTTGCGCCGGATGACGCTGGAGGCAACACGAGATGGTGTCGAGACACGTCGTGGCGGGCGTGGAGGCTTCGCGGCGGTTGACTGCGCCCGTGGCACTGCTGGAGCAGCCCATTGCCAGGCTCGCGAGCACGATGAGGAGGGACGCGGAGAGGTTCGTCTTCGGCATGGAAGAGGCCTAGAACACGAGGCCCCTTCCACCGACCATCACCCTGGATGGGTATTCCCAGGGCGTCCGCGCCGCCTCGGCGTCCGCGGTTTCAGTACGACCAGGGGAAGCGCTTGAAGTCGCGCTTGCGCTTCTGGACGAAGGCGTCGCGGCCTTCCTGCGCCTCGTCGGTGCCGTAGGCCAGGCGCGTGGCCTCGCCTGCGAAGAGCTGCTGGCCCACCAGTCCGTCGTCGGGCAGGTTGAACGCGTACTTCAACATCTTGATGGCCGTGGGGCTCTTCGTGTTGATCTCCGCCGCCCACTCCAGCGCGAACTCCTCCAGCTGCGCATGGGGCACCACGGCGTTGACCATGCCCATCTGGAAGGCCTCCTCCGCCGAGTAGTTGGCGCCCACGAAGAAGATCTCCCGCGCCCGCTTCTGACCAATCTGCCGCGCCAGCAGCGCCGAACCGTAGCCGGCGTCGAACGACGCCACGTCCGCGTCCGTCTGCTTGAACACCGCGTGCTCCTTGCTGGCGATGGTCATGTCACAGACGACGTGGAGGCTGTGCCCGCCGCCCACGGCCCAGCCCGGAACCACGGCGATGACGGCCTTGGGCAGGAAGCGAATCTGCCGCTGGACCTCCAGGATGTGGAGGCGGCCCAGGCGCGCGGGGTCGGACTCACCCTCCTCGCCCTCGTACTGGTAGCCGTCCTTGCCGCGGATGCGCTGGTCACCACCGGAGCAGAAGGCCCAGCCGCCATCCTTGGGCGACGGCCCGTTGCCCGTGATGAGCACGCACCCCACGTCCGTCATGAAGCGCGTGGCCTCCAGCGCGCGGGACAGCTCATCCACGGTGCGGGGCCGGAAGGCGTTGCGGACCTCCGGGCGGTTGAACGCGATGCGGACCGTGCCCTGGTCCACCGCGCGGTGGAAGGTGATGTCCTTGAACTTGAAGCCCTCGACGGCCTTCCAGCGCGCCGGATTGAAGATGTCCGAGACCATGGTGTTCTCACTCGGGGGAGAGAAGTGGATGCGCGCGGACCCTAGGCGCAGCGGCAGCGCCCGTCCAGGGATGCGCGCGCAGCCCGCACGGGCGCCATCTGTCCGAACCTCGCGGAAGTTCTCAGACCCTGGCCTGAGCGCTCCGTCGGGTGCCCTACAGCGACACGCGGCAGCACCCGGGCCCTGCTTGTGCGCGGCGGGAAGAGGGGTGTTCCCTTCCGCCATGCACGTCCTGAGCGAGGGAGAACCATGCACCTGGACCCGAGGTTCCTGCTGCACCGACGCGCAGTGCTGACCGCGATGGTGGGAGGCGCGGCCGCCTCCGTTCTGGGCTGCCGGAGAAAACCGACGTCCACCCCCACGCCGGAAGGCGTCTACATCCCCGACGTGAAGTCGGGCGAGGACGTCTTCGGCTACGTCCAGCGGCTCCGGGGCGGCTTCGACGACACGCTCTACAAGCAGGTGCTGGGCGCGGCCAACACCTTCAAGGAGGGCGACGCGCTCGTGGGCGTCGCCGCCGCGGATGAGAACTCGCGTGCGAATGCGCGCAGGCTCCTGGGGCACACGCGGCTGGCGGACGTGCGGCGACACCCTTTGCACCAGGATGCGTTGTACGCACTGAGCCTGGAGGCCGAGGACTCGCAGGCGGCGGCGCTGACGGCGGACTGGACGTTGGGACGGCTGAGGAAGTTCCTGCTGGAGTCCGACGAGGCGGCCATTCATGCCATCGGCCCCGGGCTGGGCAGCGATGCCATTGGCTGCGTCGTCAAGCTGATGAGTGACGCGGAGCTCATCGCGCTGGGAAGCAAGGTGTTCAACCCGCTACCAGGCAGCAAGGTGGGCGCGCGGGGCTACATGGGGGCGCGCATCCAGCCCAACTCGCCCACCGACAACGTGGATGACATCCGCTGGCAGGTGTTCGACGGCTTCTCATACGCGGTGGGTGACGTGGTGCTGGGATGCAACCCGGTGTCCTCCACGCCGGAGTCCGTGGCCGCCATCGAGTCAGCCCTGCTCGAGGTGCTGGTGACCTTCGGACTGACGGACGTACTGCCCCACTGCGTGCTGTCCCATATCGACGTGCAGGCGGAGGTGGAGCGGCGGCAGCCCGGCACCACGGGCGTCTGGTTCCAGAGCATCGCTGGCAGCGACAGCGCCAACGCGACCTTCGACATCTCCGTGGAGAAGATGCTCGCCTACGCGGACGAGCGTACCGGGCCTTTCGGGCTCTACTTCGAGACAGGCCAGGGCGCGGACTTCACCAACGGCCATGGCCACGGCTACGACATGGTCCTCCACGAGTCGCGCAAGTACGGCTTCGCGAGGGCCCTGTCCCAACGTGTGTCCCGGGCGCGGCAGGGCGCGGCGCCATGGGTGCACCTCAACGACGTCGCGGGCTTCATCGGCCCGGAGGTGTTCCGCACCCGTGAGCAGTTGGTGCGCTGCTGCCTGGAAGACATCGCGATGGGCAAGCTGCACGGGCTCACCATTGGCCTGGACATCTGCTCCACGCTGCACATGGACGTGTCACTGGACGACCTGGACTGGTGCATCGAGCGCATCATGCCGGCGAATCCGGCGTACCTCATGGCGCTGCCCACGAAGAACGACCCGATGCTGGGCTACCTCACCACCGGGTTCCAGGACCACGTACGCATCCGCGAGCAGTTCGGCTACAAGGTGGATGACCGGATGTGGGCCTTCTTCCAGCGCCTGGGCGTCATCGACGCGGAGGGCAAGCCCACTCGCCACTTCGGTGACCCGGTCTGGGTCTATCTCCAGTACCTGCGCGCGAAGGGCGACAGCCGGCCGGAGGCGGACATCCGGGCGGACGCGGAGCAGCAGCTGTCGGCGATTCGTGCGCGCGGCGTGCCCATGGCGCGTGGGTACGGCACGCACCCGTGGGACCTGGAGCCCGCGCTGGACGCGGAGTTGCGCCGGGTCTACGCGGACTCGAAGGAGAGCCTGTGGACGGAGCTGACGCCCGCCTTCATCACCGCAGTGCCAGAGGGCGTGCGGCTGGTGTCGAAGTCGCAAGACCGGACGGAGTACATCCTCCACCCGGAGACGGGCGAGCAGCTCGACGCCGCGTCCCTGGAGGCGGTGCGCGCGATGAGGGCACGCCATGCGGGACGGTATGACGTGCAGTTGATGGTGTCCGACGGGCTCAACGCGCTGGCCATCATGGACGAGGGACAGCTCGCGCCCTATCTGGAGACACTCCGCGCGGCGCTGATTGCCGCGGGGTACCAGCCTGCTCCAGAGCATCTGGTGCTCACGTCCGGTCGCGTGCGCGCGGGGTACCGCGTGGGCGAAGCGCTGTACGCGGGCCTGGAGGACGCGGCCCGGCACCGGGGCCTCATCCACGTCATTGGCGAACGGCCCGGCACCGGCCACCACACCTTCTCCGCGTATATCACCGCGCCTCCCGGAGCCGTCTGGTCCCAGCCCGGCAAGGTGGACCACAACATCACCCGCGTGGTGTCCGGGGTCGCGCTCACGGCGTATGCGCCCTCACTGGCGGCGCCGGAGACAGTGCGGCTGCTTCAGCAACTGGCGCCCCGGGGCGGGTGACCTCCGGAGGCGACGACGCCCCGGGCAATGGCCGCCCTCATCGGCCGCGAGCCATTGACCGTCGCGTCGTGCACCGCCAGTCGTGGATGCAGTCCCGCCATCGAGCGCCCGCCGCGTCATCGACCGTGGGACGCCCGAGGCGGGGGACTGCGTGGGTCAGTCCACGACCGCCGTGGCTTCAATCTCGACGAGGACGCCCGGCTCGAAGAGCGCGGCGACGCCAATCAGCGAGGCTGGCGCCGGCACGATGTTCAACTCCTTGGAGACCTGCTCGATGCCGGCCAGGAAGTCCGGCATCCGCTCGTGCTTCCAGTCGACCACGTAGATCGTCAGCCGAACGACGTCGTTGAACGTCGCCCCGGCCGCCGCGAGAGCGATGGCGACGTTGCGGTAGGCCTGCGCGACCTGCCCAGCCAGGTCTCCTCGTGCGACGAGCTGCCCCTCCGCGTCGTACGCGACCTGCCCTGCGATGTGCACCTGCCTGCTGCCGGTGGCGACCGCCACCTGTCGGTACACGTCAGGCTTCATCATTCCTTCGGGGTTCATCAGGGTGACAGGCACGGGTGCTCTCCCATGGGTGAGGTTGAGGAAAGGAGCGATTGCCGGACGCGTATACCGAGCCCACTGACGAACGGCGTTCCCCACTCCAGCGACGGGAGGGCTACAATCGAGAGGTCGCCATGAAACGCGCCCATCTGGATGAGATCTTCGCCTTCATTGCCGTCGTGGATGCGGGCAGTTTCGTCAGCGGTGGCCGGGCCATCGGGCTGACGCGCTCGGCGGCTGGCAAGGCCCTGGCCCGGCTGGAATCCCGCCTGGGGGTGCGTCTGCTCAATCGCACGACACGCCACCTGAGTCTCACCGACGATGGCCGTGTCTTCCATGAGCATTGCCAACAAGTCCTGGCGGCTTTGGATGAAGCGGAAGCCAGCGTCGGAGATCGCACGGGCACGCCCCGGGGCGTCTTGCGAATCACCGTGCCCGACGCATTCGGCAGACTGCATGTCCTTCCCGCGCTGAAGAAGTATCTGCAGACCTGGCCCGACGTGCAGGTGGAGGTGAGCTTCACCGATCGCGTCGCGGACATCATCGAGGAGGGTTACGACCTGGCCGTGCGCATCAATGTCACCAGCACCGATACACGACTGGTGTCCCGGCTCGTGGCGCAACATCGGGTGTTCGTCTGCGCCGCCCCCTCGTACCTGGCCGTGCGCGGCGAACCCCAGACATTGGAGGAGCTCGCGACGCATGATTGCCTGCTCTTCAGCAGCCGCGCGCGACGACAGCGCTGGCGACTGCGCCCGAAGGGTGGCTCCTATGTGACGGTGGAGGGTCGAAGCCGCCTGCGGCTCGACAGCGGAGAGGCCATCCGGGACGCGGCTGTCGCGGGACTGGGCATCGCTTTTCTTCCCAGCTTTCTGGTCGACGAAGACCTGGCGCGTGGACGTCTCAAGGCGCTGCTGCCGTCATGCGAGACGGAGGTCGTCCGGATCATGGCGTTCTACCCGAGCAAGCGTCACCTGCCAGCCAAGGTGCGGCGCTTCATCGACCTGTTGGTCGAGCAATAGCGCGCGACGTCGCATCCCGCGGTGTCTCAGGTATCCGTGGGGCGGAGGACCTCCAAGCGCCCTGGGCGCGAGAAGTGCCGAGCGTGCTGAGATTTGCGAATACGGCAGGAGACCGAATCTCCTGCCGCCAATTCGCGAGCCTTGCCCGGCGCTGCTGGGCGGCGCCCAAACGCTCGTGGCGCATGTCAGACGCTCCGAGTAGGGTGGTGGTCACTCACACCACCATGAATCCCGCCGAGAAAGCCGCCCTCTTCCTCGAGCGCCTCCGGGAAGCCCATCCGGATGCGCGCTACGAACTCAACTGGTCCACGCCTTTCGAGCTGCTCGTCGCCACCATCCTGGCCGCGCAGTGCACCGACGAGCGCGTCAACCGCGTCACCGCCACTGTCTTCCCCAAGTACCCGGGTCCACGGGCCTTCGCCGACGCGGACACCGCCGCGCTGGAGGAGGACCTCAAGCCCACCGGCTTCTTCAAGCAGAAGACGAAGTCCGTGCAGGCCATGAGCCGCGCGCTCCTCGACAAGTTCGGCGGAGAGGTCCCCCGCACCATCGACGAACTGGTGACGCTCCCGGGCGTGGCGCGGAAGACGGCCAACGTCGTCCTCAACACCGCCTTCAATCTCCCCTCCGGCATCATCGTCGACACCCACGTGGCGCGCGTCAGCCAGCGCCTGGGCCTGACGAAGAAAGACAAACCCGAGGCGATTGAGGAAGACCTGATGAAGCTGGTGCCCCAGGAGCAGTGGACCTTCTTCGGCCCCGCCACCGTCCTCCATGGGCGTTACACCTGCACCGCAAAGAAGCCGAAATGCGACGACTGCATCGTGAAGGATGTGTGCCCGCGTATCGGCGTGTAACCCAATCCCTGTCCGCCTGTGGGATATGAATGTCTTTTCGCGTACGCTTCTGGGACGCGAAAAGACGCGCATCAATAGCGGAGGAATTCGCAATCGAGGTGGCGGTATGACGTTGTTCATCCATCATGCCCACCGCCCCTTCCTCCGCTGCCTCCGCACCGCGCACCGAAGCCCGTCCGGTCGAGGCCGGTGAACGCCTGGAGTTGATCGACGCGCTGCGTGGCTTCGCGCTCTTCGGCATTCTCATCTCCAACGTGCAGATGTGGTTCAGCGGCAGGGTCTTCCTGTCCCGGGAACAATTCGAGGCGTCCATCGCCAATGCCTCGCTCGTGGACACCATCACCCGGTATGCCTTCGAGGTGCTGGTCTCCGGGAAGTTCATCACCCTCTTCGCCTTCCTCTTCGGCCTGGGTTTCGCGGTGCAGCTCGGCCGGGCCGAGGCGCGAGGTGGCGGCTTCGTCCCGCTCTATTCGAGGCGGCTGACAGTCTTGCTGGTGGTGGGTGTCCTGCACCTGTTCCTGCTCTGGTACGGCGACATCCTTTCCTCCTATGCGCTGATGGGCTTCTGCCTGCTGCTCCTGCGGCGGCGTTCGGAGCGGACGCTGCTCATCATCGCGGCGGTGCTCGTCCTGGTGTGGCCGCTGCTCATGAACCTCCTCTGGCGGCTGCCGCAGCTCCTGGCGGACTCACCCGAGGCCGGTGCCGCGGTCATGGCCGCGGCCCGCGAGAAGACCTCCGCCATCCACGCACGGATGCTGACGGCCATCACCGGGGGAAGCTGGTGGGACGTGACGAAGACCAGCGCCGGGTTCTACCGCGATGAGTTCTTCACGATGATGCTGGCCGGGCTGCTGACCTGTCTGGGCCGCTTCGCGCTCGGGCTCTGGGCGGGACGGCGCGGCATCTTCCAGGACGTCCCCTCGCACTTGGGTTTCTTTCGCCGCCTGCTCGGCTGGGGGCTGGTGGCCGCGGTGGTGGGCTCCGTGCCCGGCGTGGTGGTGACGGTGCTCATGCAGAAGAAGGTGCTCACGCCGGAGACGATGCCCGTGTGGCTGCCCCTGGTGCTGGCGCCGCTGCGCAACCTGGCACAGGTGGGGCTCGCGGGCGTGTATCTGGCGGGCATCACCCTGCTCTTCCAGCGCGCCACGTGGCAGCGAGCGCTGGGACTGCTCGCGCCCGCGGGACGCATGGCGCTGACGAACTACCTGTCGCAGACAGTCATCAGCCTGCTCATCTTCTACGGCTATGGCCTGGGACAGGTGGGCAAGCAGGGCCCCTTCGCGTGTGTCGTCATCTGCGTGGGCGTCTTCTGCGTCCAGGTGCTGTGGAGCCACCTGTGGCTGTCACGCTTCCGCTTCGGCCCGGTGGAGTGGGCGTGGCGCTCTTTGACGTACGGGAAGACTCAGCCCATGCGGCGCGCCGCGTCCGACAACACGCCGCCCGCGCCCGCGACGGCATGACGGGCTCGACTCGGCGACGTCAATTCGTGACCGCCGGGTGAGGAGCAGCCACCCTCACCCGGAAACCAAAGCCAATCCAAAGATGGAAGGCGCGCTCGCGGAGGGTTTCGCTTCCCGAGCCGTTGAGCAGCCGCACATCCAGCTTGTCGTACTGCCCCCCTGTGCCGGTGACGAAGAGCCCGGCCCAGAAGTTCCCGCCGAAGTTCCTGTCGAACCCGGCCTGCAGCGTGACGTCAGGCCCTGAGTAGGTGACTTCCGCCGGGGGCACCGAGAACGAGCTCGTATCGTAGCCGAGTGCCACCCCCGACCAGAGGTCAATGGGTCCCGATGGGTTCCAGTGGTAGTTCCCCTGGAGGCCGAAGCGCAGGTTGCTGCCTTTGCACGTCCGTTCAGCCGAGCAGCGAATGCGCATCTGCGCATGGGAGAACTGGGCCCAGGGCCCGACCTCGATGCGCGAGCCGATCCGGATGGTGGGCTCCACGATGGCCGCGAAGAGCCCCTTGTAAATCTCATACAAGTAGAGCGGCTCGGCGGCGCCGTCCATGCGCCCGCCAGGCATGAGGTAGCCCCCTCGCGCGGAGAGGGCGAGCCAGCGAGGAAAGCCCGGGTCCCGCTCCGGCTCCACCTCCGCGAAGGCCGGCCAAGACACCAGGAAAGACAGCAAGACCAGTGTCGTCGCGGCGGGACGAGAGAGCGTTTGCATGGGCACGCGTTCGGTTATTACAGTCACTCGACCGCCGTCAATCCAAGGCTTCCCAGTGCCCCGAAATCGCTCCGACAACCTCTCGCCCCTGCTCGCGCTGGTGGCCGTTGGCCTCTTCGCCGCCTGTGGTGGCCCCTCCGCCGAAGAGGACGCACGCGTCTGTGCCGACGTGGAATGCAGCGCGGGGCGCTGCGTCGCCGAAAACAGCGCCCCCGTCTGCCGTTGCAGCGCCTGGGAGCAGGCCGCGGGCCTCACCTGCGCCATCGTCGGTTACCGGCAGTCGGACGACCATGGCGACACCCCGGAAACGGCCACGGCGTTGGCCCCCTCGGTGGAATTCCAAGAGGGCATCATCAACCCGCCCTTCCGAGCGAAGGCGGACCGGGATGTCTTCGCCATGCCCACCGCGGCAGGCCATGGCTATCGCATCGTCGTCCGGGCGGGCACCCTGGCCCCCGTGGACGTGCGCCTCGTGGAGGCCTCGGGGCGTGAGGTGAGAACGCGGGCCGTCACGACGTCTGAAGGCACCCGGGTGGAGTTCGTCTCCACGGAGGAGGCCCCTCGATTCATCACCGTGGCCGCTGCGGAAGGAAGCGGTGCGTCGGGGACGTATGCCTACCGATTGGAGGACCTGGGCCGGGATGCGCACGGCGATACGCTCGCCACGGCAACGCCGCTCGCGCTGACGAACACCCCCTTCCCGCTCGCGATCGAGTTCCAGGACGACGCGGATGTCTTCACCTTCCGCACCGAACCGAACCAGGGCTTCCGGTTCTCCTGCGAGCGCGAGAACGTCTCGGTGCACCTGATGGATGGCGAGGGCGCCGCGGTGAATGGCGGGGTGACGAGGAACTCGTCACGCGTCAGCGCGGGCCAGCTGAGCCCGGTCGCGAGCACCTGGTTCGTCCGGGTCTACAGCACCTTCGACGCGACCTTGGCCACCCAGTGCCAGTTGGACGACCTGGGCCGGGATGACCACGCCAATGCGATTCAGGGGCGACTCCGCTGGCGGCGGGCATCCCCGTGGCCGTACGACTCCATGGCCCCAACGACGTGGACGTCTTCTCATTCTTCGCCACCGCGGGACACATCTACGACATCCGCTTCCACCCCGCCGTCTATGAGCGGCGCTTCAGGCTCACGGACGCGGACGGCAAGACGCTGGCGGAGACCCAGTGGAACCGAATCGTCCATGAAGCGGCGTCGACAGGGACGTACTACGTGCATCTGCTGCCGAATTCATCCTGGGGGAGCGACATCGAGGTGCGGGTCGACGACCTGGGGACGGATGACCATGGCGCTACCCCCCAGACGGCCACCCTCGCTGCCGTGGGGGAAACCGTCACCGGGCTCATCCACAAGGAGACGGACCTGGACGCCATCTCGGTTCCGCTCGACCCGGATGTGTTCTACCTGCTGTCCTGCACCCGGGAATGTACGCTGACGACGCGCACGTCCGGCGCCCGCCTCTACATGCTGAAGATCGAGGAAGGCATGTGGCACGTCCATACGTCGGCTTCGGGGCTCGTCACGTTCATCGTCAGCTCGAGTTTCAATCCCCCCTACGATTTCACGTTCAAGTTGGACCAGGCGAGCACGGATGACCACGGCGACGACGCCGAACACGCCACGCCACAGGCAGTTCCCGTGAACGCGGCCGGCGTCTTCGAGTTGGGCTCGGACGTGGACGTCCTTTCCTTCGAGTTGGAGGCGAGCCGAACCTACGTCGCGAGCGGCGACAGAACGACCATCCGGATCCTTGATCCCCTTGGCGCGCAGGTCGCCCTGGCGTACGAGTGGGAAACGGGGGACCACACCTTCACGGCCCCATCATCCGGGACGTATGTCGCGGAGCTCGAGTCTCAGCGGCCCTACCTGCAGCGTGAGGTGGCCTGGAGTTTCTCCCTGCGCGAGCAGTGAGCACTTCCCCGTCGCCGCACAACAGCGGCCGGTGGCCACAACGTGCGCTATCGCACCGGACTCAAGGGCCACCTGGTCGCTGAATTCAAGGAAATGCGGGCCCGCCGCCTGCCCGACTGCCAGGTGCGCTACGCGTTTTGAGCCGGACTCCGTTTCATGGACGTGACGTGAGCGGCCCGGCCTGTGGCAGACTCTGCGGGACAATGTGGGATTGGATCCGCCAGCTGGCGGAGTGGTCGCGGGACGATGTTCCGTTCACCGTGGCGACCGTGACGGTGTGTCAGGGAAGTACCCCCGCCAAGCCTGGCGCGAAGCTGCTCGTCCGCGCGGACGGGACGTTCCACGGCACCGTGGGCGGTGGCCACCTGGAGCAGCTCGTCCTCGCGGACGCCCGCGCCTGCCTGGAGAAAGGGGAACCCCGTGCGCACCGGTATCCGCTGGGCTCGAAGCTCGGCCAATGCTGTGGCGGCGTGGTGGACGTCTTCATGGAGCCGGTGAACCACGGCCCGCGCCTGTACCTCTTCGGCGCCGGCCACGTGGGTCAGGCCCTGTGCCGCACGTTGGACGGCACCCCCTTCCAGGTCCACCTCGTCGACGAGCGCCCCGAATGGGTCCACGGCGAGCGCATCCCCGCCTCGGTCATCCGCCACGAGGAGCCGTGGGACGTCTTCGCCTCGCGCGCCGTCTGGGACGCGCGCCGCACGTACATCGCGGTGATGACGCACCGGCATGACCTGGACCAGGACATCATCGCCTTCGCCTTGGAGAAGCCCGCGCGCTACGTGGGCCTCATTGGAAGCAACACCAAGTGGGCCCGCTTCCGTCAGCGCCTGGAGGCCCGGGGCGCGACGGCGGCGCAGCTGGCCCGCGTGCGCTGCCCCATCGGGCTGGAGATTGGCGGCAAGTCGCCCCAGGAAGTCGCGGTGAGCATCGCCGCCGGACTCCTTCAGCTCCATCACCAGGGCGCAGACACCGAAACTACCGCCGAGGCCCCGCCCTCGGAGCCGCCCCGCCTGCGCGGGGGCTCGTCAGGAGAATGAGCACTATGTTCGAGTTCCAGCTCAATGGCGCGACGGTCCGCGTCGATGGCGTCTCCCCCAACACCACGCTGCTCGACTTCCTGCGTGCCCGCGGCCTCACCGGCACCAAGCAGGGCTGCGCCGAGGGCGACTGCGGCGCGTGCACCGTGGCCCTGGTGGACCGGGACGCCCAGGGCAACCGGTGCCTGCGCGCCTTCAACGCCTGCATCGCCCTGGTGCCCATGGTGGCCGGCCGTGAGCTGGTGACGGTGGAAGGCGTGGGAAGCTGCGAGAAGCCCCACCCGGTGCAGCAGGCCATGGTGAAGCACTACGGTTCACAGTGTGGCTTCTGCACGCCGGGCTTCATCGTCTCCATGGCGGAGGCGTACTCCCGCAAGGACGTCTGTACCCCGTCAGCCGTGGCGGACCAGCTCTGTGGCAACATCTGTCGGTGCACCGGCTACCGCCCCATTCGCGACGCGATGATGGAGGCGCTGGCCCAGCGCGACGAAGGACCGGCGCCCGCCACGGCGATCCCCTCCGCGCCGCTCGGAGGTCCCGCCGAGCCCCTGTCCCCGCTGCGCTACGAGGCCGGTGGACAGACCTTCCTGCGCCCCACGTCGTGGGAGGAGTTGCTCGACCTGCGCGCGAAGCACCCGGAGGCCCACCTGGTGGCGGGCGCCACTGAATTGGGCGTGGACATCACCAAGAAGTCCCGCCGCTACCCCTTCCTCATCTCCACCGAGGGCGTGGAATCCCTGCGCGCGGTCCGCCGTGGGGAGGATGGCTGGTACGTGGGCGGCGCGGCCTCACTGGTGGCACTGGAAGAGGCCCTGGGTGACGAGCTGCCCGAGGTGAAGAAGATGCTCAACGTCTTCGCCTCCCGGCAGATTCGCCAGCGCGCCACGCTGGCGGGCAACCTGGTGACCGCGTCGCCCATTGGCGACATGGCGCCGGTGTTGCTCGCCCTGGATGCCTCGCTCGTCCTGGGCTCGGTGCGGGGCGAGCGCACGGTGGCGTTGTCCGACTTCTTCCTCGCCTACCGGAAGACGGCGCTCCAACCGGACGAGGTCGTCCGCCACATCCTCATCCCCCACGCCGCCGTGCCCGAGGGCGGCCGGCGGCTCTCCGACTCCTTCAAGGTGTCCAAGCGGCGCGAGCTGGACATCAGCATCGTCGCCGCGGGCTTCCGCGTGGAGCTGGACGCGGGCGGCGTGGTGAAGCTGGCGCGCCTGGGCTACGGCGGCGTCGCGGCCACGCCGGTGCGTGCGCGCCGCGCGGAGGCGGTGCTCACCGGGCAGCCCTGGACGGCCGAGACGTTGGCGCGCGTGCTGCCCGTGCTCGCGGAAGAAATCACGCCCATCAGCGACCTGCGCGGCAGCGCGGAGTACCGCCGAGGACTGGTGGCGGGCCTGCTGGAGAAGTTCTTCTCCGGCTCGCACAGCCCGGCCCTGGACGCCGCGCCGGGCTTCGACGCGGGGGAGGTCCAGGCCCCCGCGGACGCGGGACGCGCGCTGCGGCACGAGAGCGCGCTGGGTCACGTGACGGGCAGCGCGCGGTACGTGGACGACATGGCGCAGAAGCGGCCCATGCTGGAGGTCTGGCCGGTGTGCTCGCCCCATGCGCACGCCCGCATCCTCAAGAGAGATCCCACCGCGGCGCGCAAGGTGCCCGGCGTGGTGAAGGTGCTCATGGCCGAGGACATCCCCGGCATGAACGACACCGGCCCCATCCGCCACGACGAGCCGCTGCTGGCGGACCGCGAGGTGCTCTTCCACGGGCAGATTGTCGCGCTGGTCGTGGGCGAGTCCGTGGAGGCCTGCCGCGCGGGCGCCCGCGCCGTGGAGGTGGAGTACGAGCCCCTGCCCGCCATCCTCACGGTGGAGGACGCCATGGCGCGGAGCAGCTACCACACCGAGCCGCACGTCATCCGCCGGGGCGACGTGGACGCCGCGCTGGACAGCAGCCCCCACCGCCTGTCGGGCACGCTGGCCATTGGCGGGCAGGAGCATTTCTACCTGGAGACGCAGGCCGCCTTCGCCGAACGCGGTGACGACGGCGACATCACCGTCGTGTCCTCCACCCAGCACCCGTCCGAGGTGCAGGCCATCATCTCCCACGTGCTGCACCTGCCGCGCAGCCGCGTGGTGGTGCAGTCCCCCCGCATGGGCGGCGGCTTCGGCGGCAAGGAGACACAGGGCAACGCGCCCGCCGCGTTCGTCGCGCTGGCCGCGTGGCACACGGGGCGCTCGGTGCGGTGGATGCTGGACCGCGACGTGGACATGGCGGTGACGGGCAAGCGCCACCCGTTCCATGCCGCCTACGAGGTGGGCTTCGACGACCAGGGGCGGCTGCTGGCCCTGCGCGTCCAGCTGGTATCCAACGGTGGCTGGTCCCTGGACCTGTCCGAGTCCATCCTGGACCGCGCGCTGTTCCACCTGGACAACGCGTACTACGTGCCGGCGCTGGCGTACTCCGGGCAGGTGGCGAAGACCCACCTCGTCTCCAACACCGCCTTCCGCGGCTTCGGGGGTCCACAGGGCATGCTGGTGACGGAGGAGGTCCTGGCCCGCGTGGCCCGGGCCGTGGGGCTGCCGGCGGACGAGGTCCGCGAGCGCAACCTCTACCGCGGCACCGGAGAGACGAACACCACGCACTACGGCCAGGAGCTGGAGGACGAGCGAATCCTCCGCGTCTGGGAGGAGCTCAAGAAGTCGTCGGAGTTCGAGCGCCGGCAACGCGACGTCGCGGCGTTCAACGCCCAGTCCCCCTTCATCAAGCGGGGCCTGGCCATCACCCCGATGAAGTTCGGCATCTCCTTCACCGCCACCTTCCTCAATCAGGCCGGCGCGTTGGTGCACGTGTACCGGGACGGCTCGGTCATGGTGTCCCACGGCGGCACGGAGATGGGCCAGGGCCTGCACACCAAGGTGCTGGGCGTGGTCATGCGCGAGCTGGGCGTCACGGCGGACGCCGTGCGGATGGCGAAGACGGCGACGGACAAGGTGCCCAACACCTCCGCCACCGCGGCCTCCAGCGGCTCCGACCTGAACGGCGCCGCCATGCGGGTGGCCTGCGTCACCCTGCGGGAGCGGCTGGCCCCGGTGGCCATGCGCCTGCTGTCGGACCGACACGGGCGAAGCGTGACGCCGGACGCACTGCTGTTCAGCGACGGCAAGGTGGGCCTGCGCGGTGAGCCCGAGCTCTCCCTGCCCTTCGCGGACGTAGTGGAGGCGGCGTACCTGTCCCGGGTGAGCCTGTCCTCGACGGGCTACTACCAGACGCCGGGCATCGGCTACGACAAGGCCAAGGGCCGCGGACGCCCCTTCCTCTACTTCGCCTACGGCGCGGCGGTGTGCGAGGTGGAGGTGGACGGCCACACGGGCGTCAAGCGCGTGCTGCGCGTGGACCTGCTGGAGGACGTGGGCGATTCGCTCAACCCCGGCGTGGACCGCGGGCAGATTGAAGGCGGCTTCGTCCAGGGCCTGGGCTGGCTCACCGGCGAGGAGCTTCGCTGGGACGGGAATGGCCGGCTGCTCACGCACTCCGCCAGCACCTACGCGGTGCCGGCCTTCAGCGACGCGCCCATCGACTTCCGGGTGCGGCTGCTGGAGCGGGCGCACCAGCACAACACCATCCACGGCAGCAAGGCCGTGGGCGAGCCCCCCCTGATGCTGGCCATGTCCGCGCGCGAGGCCCTGCGTGAGGCGGTGGCCGCGTTCGGTCAGGCCGGTGGCGAGGTGGAGCTGGCCTCCCCCGCCACGCACGAAGCGCTGTTCCTCGCCATCCAGAAGCGGCGGGCGCGCGCGGCGGCGGAGGGCGGGCGCGAGGCGGCCTGAGACGCCGCCCGGATGGATGGACAGCGGTCCAGGCTCAGCGTGGAGCCTGGAGCCGCTCCCTCCGGAAGCCCTCCGGGCTCACGCCCCACCAGCGCTTGAAGGCGCGGTGAAAGGCCACCGGGTCCGCGTAGCCGAGGAGGAAGGACACCTCGGCGATGGACATGCGGCGCTGGAGGTAGGACTCGGACAGCTCGCGGCGCAGGGCTTCGACGATGGCCGCGTAGCTTTGCCCCTCGCCCGCGAGCCGCCGCTGGAGCGTCCGCGGCGGCTGCCGAAGGGCCCTGGCAACGGCCACGAAGGAGAAGTCCCCGCCGGCCAGCTCGCGCCGGACCTGCTGCCGGACGCGCTCGGTGGTCGTGGACACGTCCGGCAGCCGCTCCAACGCGCGCTGGGCCTGCCGTTGGAACATGGCGTTGAGCAACGCGTTCGCGTGGATGAAGGGCCGCTGGGCGTCCTCGTGGGAGAACTCGATGGCGTTGAAGGGCGCGCCGAACTCCAAGAGACACCCGAAGAGCGCCTCGTGCTCGCGGAGGTCCGCGGGCGCGGTGTGGGTGAAGCGCACGACGAGCGGCCGGACGTCCACGCCCGTGAAGGCCCTCACGCCGGTGGCGAACTGCACCAGCGCCGCGTCCACCAGGTGCCGGTGCGCGGGCCGGGACGCGCCCACGGGCGTGAAGCGCATGCGCACGCCGTGCGCCGTCTCCTCCATCAGGAAGCGCTCTCCGTCTCCCCAGACGCGCTGGTAGCGGCAGCCCCGCTCCATGGCTTCCCGCAGCGTCGCGCAGGTGAGTACGACGAAGGTGGCCGGGTCATCCAGGTCCACCACGTCCACGCGGGCGATGTGCAGCCCCAGGTTGGCGTCCCCGGACAGCTCCGCCGCCCGCTCCAGGAGGCCGTCCAACGCTGCGTAGGGGATTCGCAGCTCCGGGTCGTCCAGGTCCTCCATCCGGAAGCCCGCCTCCCGGCAGAGCGCCTCCACCGGCAGGCCCAGCGTCTCCGCGAGCCGGAGCGCCTGCCGCGCCATGCGCGCGGACAGGGATGGCTCGGAGGATGAGGACGGAGGCGGCTGCGCCACGAACGGGACGCTAACGGCGCGTTGGCGCGGCCAGCAAGCCGTTCTGTCGCCATCCGTCAGTGCGCGGGCGGCGGGGGGCCTGCACGCTTGGATGATGGACGACACCCCTTCGCTGCTCCCGCGGCTGCACCTCTTCGAGTTCACGGACCAGACCTGGGTCCCCGACGCGCTGAGGGACTTGACGACCGACTACCTCCACACCATCAGCACGCGCCTGGGCATCTTCGACGCGGCGGCGGAAATCCTGGCGCGTGGGCTGAACGCGGCGCAGGGCCCGGACCTGGTGGACCTGGCCTCCGGCGGCCGAGGCCCCCTGCCCCGCCTGCGCCAGCTGCTCGCGGAGAAGCACGGCATCGACGCGCGCGTGGTCCTCACCGACAAGTTCCCCAACGCCCAGGCCGCCGAGCGGGCGCGGGCAGAGGGCGCGCAGTACCTGGAACGCTCGGTGGACGCGCTCCAGGTTCCAGCGGACCTGCGGGGCATGCGGACGCTCTTCAACGCCCTGCACCACTTCCGGCCCGACGAGGCCCGCGCGGTGCTCGAGGACGCCCAGGCCCGCGGCGTTCCCATCGCCGCGTTCGAGACGGTGCGCCGCACGCCCCCGGCCATCCTGTCCATGTTGCTGGTGCCCCTGCTGGTGCTGCTCTTCACGCCCATGGTGAAGCCGCTGACGCCGCTGCGGCTGCTGCTCACCTACGTGGTGCCGGTGGCGCCGCTCATCATCTTCTGGGACGGACTGGTGTCCGCGCTGAGGGCACATCAGCCCGAGGAGCTCCGGCGGATGACGGAGACCCTGGCGCGCGAGGGCTACACCTGGGAGGTGGGCGAGGCGAAGGCCCCGGGCAAGGCCGCCATCACGTACGTGCTCGGGCGGCCCACGCGCTGAAACGTCAAGGGAGGTGCAGCAGCATCAGCAGCACGAAGAGGCCGTTGAGGCCCACGCCCACGGACATGTAGTTGCCGCTCGCCCGGGACATGCCTGCCGCGACGTTGACGTGGCCGAAGTACCCCAGGGCCAGCCGCGTGCCCACCTCCGCGCCGACGTTGAAGCCCGGGTCGCGTGATGCGCGCGTCGCCGTGCCCATCATCAACCGGCCGTAGGGCACCACCCAGGCATTGACGAAGTGCTGGTAGCCGACGAAGCCGTTGAACTCGGAGACGCCCCGGCTCGTGTAGGCCAGGTTCGAGCCGATGTTGAGTCGCCGTTCCAGGAAGACCATGGGCTGGATGTTGAGGGCGAGGTCCGCCGTCGGCCGCCAGGCCCCCACCCGGTACTGCATGGCGAAGTCGAAGGCCGGTTTGTCCAGCGCCGGTGCCTCCCTCCGGAGCCTGGCCGCTGCCCGAGCGTGGGCCTCGCCACCGCGCGCGTCGTAGAGGTCCGCGAGCGCCAGGGCGCCCTCCTCACTGTCCGTCTCGTACACCGTGACGAACGGCGCCTCGGCGCCCGCGAGGTTGCCGTCCGCCATGCGCAGGCGCCCCAGGGCCAGGCACCCCTGCGTCGAGCCACCGTCACACGCCTTGGAGAAGGCCATCTCCGCCTGGCTCCGGTCTCCGTCCTGGAGGAGCTGCTCTCCCCATTCGTTGCACGCCCACAGACTGCCCTTCTCACAGGAGGTGCTTCGGGGCACCACCTGGCGGGTCGTGGCACACGCCACCAGGAGAGGAGCCATCACCGCCAGGAACACCAATCGCCGCATGTCCGGTATTCAACCACAAGTGCGACTGGGCTTCCTCGGTCGCCAAGCCCGGGACGGCGCGCCCGGAAGCCTAGCCGCCCCCCACCCGAACGGAGCAGCCCGGCCAGCCCTCCATCCCATGGGAGCCCCCTGGTCATGGGGAGGGCGAGCACAGACCTTGAGGGCATCGAGGAGGACCTGTGGCGCCAGTTGCCTTTCACGAAGACACCTTCCGCCCTCAACCCGCGCAGCCGCTCCCGCGGAAGGAGCCCCGATGAAGGTTCCGGAGATGCTGGAGCACCTGCCGGGGGTCGGCCCCCTGATTGGCCGGATTGCGCACGGGCCCGAGGGCGCCCTTCCGCGCCGGGAGACCACCGTAACGCTTCCGGACTTCACCGCCGTGTCCCTGCCCAATACGGAGCGAGCGCTGGGCGACGGCCGCACGCTGGTGGTCCGCAACCCCACGGTGCGCTCGCCGCGCGGGCCAGGGCTCACGGTGATGACGTACAACATCCTGCTCGGTGGGCAGCGCCGTCAGGCGCTGCTGGACTACTTCGACAACCTGGAGGCCCGCGGACGGCTGCCGGACGTCCTGGGCCTGCAGGAGGCCAACATCCCCACCGCCGTGCTCCTGGCGGAGCGCTATGGATTCCACCTGGCGTATCAGGGACATGACGGCGGCCCCGGCGCGCGGCTGGTGAACGGAAAGGCCTTCCTCACGCGGCACCCGCTGGTGGACGCGGCGCACTTCACGTACGCCACGCCCGACGCGGAGCGGGACGCGGCCATCATGCGGCGTGGCGGAGACCCCTGCGAGCTTCCCGAGGACCGGGGCGCGCTGTACGTGCGCCTGGAGGTGGAGGGTCACCCGGTGGTGCTCTACAACGTGCACCACACCCTGGGCGACTCCGGCATCAACGCCCGCAACCTCCGCCAGCTCAACGCGTTGCTGCAGCACCGTGAGGTCATGCACGCGGTGGTGCTGGGGGACTTCAACGCCAACACCGCCATCAAGACAGGCGGCTCCTGGCTGATGGCCCACCTCAGGACGTACGACGACACCGACACGGTGGAGGAATATGAGGTGCGCTACGGCGAGCCCCACGCCAGCGTGGGGGACGAAGGGGTGGGCAACATCGCCGACCCGCGGTTGCGCCACGAGCTCCACGTGCTGGAGCAGAGCCTGCCGGAGACCATCGCCCATGCCACCACCGCACAGGTGCGCCTGCCGGATGGCTCGCTCATGACGCCGAAGCAGGCGTGCGCCGAGCTGCGCTCCGGCCGGGTGCAACGCGGCAGCGAGCAATGGCTGCGGCTCCAGGACATCGCGGACAGCGCCACCCTCACCTCGCTGCCGGATGAGAATGGCGTGGTGCCCGCGACGGGCAAGCGCTTCGACAACCTCTACGCCAGCCCTGGACTGGTCCCCCGCCTCTTCGAGGTGGACCGCAGCACCGAGTCCTCCGACCACCAACCCGTGGTGGCGCACTACGACGTGCGGACACCAGGGTTGAAGGACGGCAAGCCCGCTCCCGGCACCGTCCAGCAGCCCACCTGAGGCGCCAGCCTCACCGATGCTGGCGCCCCCGTCCCGCGAGGCCTCAGGGCCCCGCGGGACACGCGGGCAGGGACGTAATCCACGCGTCCACGAGCCCCGTGCCCTCGGCGTCCTTCACCGCGCTGGCCAGCGGCGGCATGCGTGCCGTCGACAGCGAGTGCATGCGCCGCGACAGGACCGACTTCGACGGGTCTCCCGGCGCGACCAGCATCGCTCCGGCCACGCCCAGCTCACCGTGCTCTGGCGCCACACCACAAATCTTCGTTGCGGCGAGCGGCGTGGAGTAGCGCAGATCCAACTCGCCGCGGCCCAGGCCATTGGGCCGGTGACAGACGGCGCAGTTGGCGTGCAGGTAGGCCCGTGCGCGCGTCTCCACGGGCTCCGGTCCGGCGTAGGCAGGCATCCGGGGCAGCTGCTCCACCGGGGCCGGTAATTTCAGCACGCCAATGTGCTCCAGGGTCCGGAGCTGCGACGCGACGCGCCCGCCCGGGTATGTGAAATCCCCGTTGAGCTGCGCGACCTCCAGGCCCAGCACGAAGCCCGCGGCGGCGGTGTGACACTGCATGCATTCACCCCGGCTGGGGTACGTCCACGTCTGTGCCCCCACCGTCTTCACCTTGCCCGTCTCCAGCAACGTCGCGTCGGTACCCGCCTCATTCCACTCGTACGTGTAGCCCGCCCAGATGCCGTCCGGGTGGCGCATGAAGAGGCGCGTCTCCACGCGCTTCCCGCCCAGGAGGAACGTCTTCACCGTCACGGTGCCGGGGGGCGCGTCCAGCACGCCCTCTGGCCCCACCGTCATCACCGCCCCGTCTGGCACACCGATGAACCGCTCCTTCCCCGCGCCGTCCGACCACAGTGGGGCATTCACGCCGTACGGGATGAGGCCCGCCGAGGGGAGGTTCGGGTTCGTCGGGTCCGCGCAGCCCGTGGCGGACAGCAGCGTGGGGAACGCCTCGCCACCCGGCGCGGGGGGCAGAGACGCGTGGATGCGGTGCAGTCCTCCGCCCGCGAAGTCCACCACCAGCAGCTCGCCGTCGTTGAGCTCGGCGAACGAGGAGATGCTGAGCGCCGTGGTGACGAGCAATTGGGGCGCCGCGGCTGCGCCGGGAAGGGCGTCACCCGGCAGCGTCCAGATGCGGCCCGAGCCGAAGTCGCCAAAGATGTACTTGCCCGCGAGCGCCGGTACGGCAGTGCCGCGGTACACGTAGCCGCCGGTGACGGAGACGCCTTCTGCGCGGCCATAGACGGCCACGGGCGGCGTCAACCCGGTGGTGCTGCAGCCGCTACCGCGCGCGCACTCGGTTCCCTCCAGGATGCTCCAGCCGTAGTTGCCTCCCAGCTCGACGCGGTTGATTTCCTCGAGGAGCTTTTCGCCCACGTCGCCCAGCCAGAGCGCGCCGGTGCTCCGGTCGAAGCTCCAGCGCCACGGGTTGCGGAAGCCGGTGGCGTAGATTTCCTTCCGCCCGCCGGCGGTGGCGTAGGGGTTGGTGGGCGGAATGGCATAGGGCCGCGCGCTGTCCACGTCGAGCCGCAGCATCTTCCCCAGCAGGAGCTCCGGATTCTGGGCCGTCTGCTTCGGGTCCACGCGTCCGCCACCGTCACCGAAGGCGAAGTAGAGGAAGCCATCCGGTCCGAACGCGAGGTGGCCGCCGTTGTGGAAGGAGAAGGGCTGGTCCTGTTCGAGCACGACCTCCGCGCTCGCCGGGTCCAGGGTGGCCCCACCATCCGGGCTGCGGTAGCGGACGATGAACGAGCGTAGACCGCCCATGGCGCTGTTTCCGACATAGGAGAGGAACACCTGGCCATTGGTGGCGAACGCCGGGTGGAAGGCCATCCCGAGCAAGCCCGTCTCGTCATGCTCCACGTTCACCTGCCCGGAGATGTCGACGAACACGGAGCTGACGGGCGGCGTGGCGTCCTTGTCGAACACGCGCACCCTCCCCCCTCGCTCCACCACGTAGATGCGGCGGCTGTCCCCCGGCGCCTGGAGGGCGAACAAGGGCTGGGTGAAGCTCAGCTCCGGGAACGCGCGCGAGATGGTGGCCCCCGCGGGGTCCGGGGGCCGGGGAGGCGCTACGCACGTAGGGTTCGCGGGGCGCGCGTCCAGCCCGAAGGGCGCCTGGGCCCCCGGGCTCCCACCATCTGGCGCCATCGGAGCGCTCCCGTCTCCGTCCGTACCCGGTCCCCCATCCGGTGAGGGGTCGGTGATTTCAACTTCATCCCCTGGGCGACCGGCACCGTCACCCGAAGCGCCAGGACATGCGAGCGAGATGCCGAGCAGGCTCATAGCAAGCGCCACCACGCCCAGCAGCATCAGGACAGACGTTCGTCGTTGTTTCATGGCGATGCTGTGGTGGTTCGCGACGGGGCGAGACGCCAGGGACGGGACCTCACATCCGAGGCGGACTCTGCTGGATGCCGGACCGCGTGGGTGGCAGTCGTCGTGAAGTGGGCCTGGGCATCGTTCGAGGGACGTCTGGCCCCGGACACGACGCGTCACCTGACAATCCCGCCGACAAAGGCAGACGGCGGAACGACCCCTTCCCTCGTCGCGCTGTCCTGGGGCGGACGGCCGTGCGTGGGCCGGCCCCACCGCGCGGAAGCCCCTAGATTGCTCAGAAAGGAGGCCTCATGAAGACAGGCAGTGGGACGACATCCCGATTCTTTCGTCCGTTCACGGGCGCTGCGCTCACCGCCGTGCTCGGCCTCGTGGGAGTGCCAGCGGCCACGGCCGCCCAGGACGTCGTGCCCCAGGTGTCCTGCTACCAGCGCGCGACCGACGGCGGACTCGACGACTCCCTGGCCACGCAGCTCTGCCGCGGCGCTCGGTCATCCACGCCCGCCGATTGCTTCGTGCGCGCCCAGGATGAAGGCTCCCTCACGCAAAGCCAGGCCGTCCAACTGTGTCAGTTCGCCGCGCCCGACGAAGACCCCGCGGGTTGTTACCTCCAGGCCCGGGAGCAGACCTTCACGGCCCCAGCGCGCGTGTTGCAGCTGTGCCAGCCCGCGGTCCAGAACTGTCCCGGCTACGTGGAGTGAGCCGGCACGGTTCGTTTCCTCGGCAGCAGCAACTCACGCAGACGCGTGAAGTCCACCGGCTTCACCAGGTGCTCGTCGAAGCCCGCATCCAGCGCGCGGCGCCGGTCCTCTTCCAGGCCGTAGCCCGTCACGGCGATGAGCATCAGCTCGAGGCCCTCGTCCGTCGAGCGGAGCGCCCGGGCCACCTCGTAGCCGTCGAGCCCGGGCAGGCCGATGTCCAGCAACACGACCTCGGGACGCAGCTCGCGCGCCCGCGCGAGCCCCGAGGGACCGTCCTCCGCTTCGCTGACGGTGTGCCCGTCCAGTTCGAGCAACTCGCGGACGAGTTGCCGGCTGTCGGCGTGGTCATCCACCAGTAACACGTGGCGTCCGGGGGCCGGCGCCATGGGAGCGTCTTGAGGCCGAGGCACCTGTTCAACGTGGCCGCGCGGCAGCCGCACCGTGAAGGTGCTGCCCTTCTTCAGCCCATCACTCTGCGCGCACACGGAGCCGCCATGCAGCTCCACCAACCGCTTCACCAACGTGAGGCCAATGCCCAGGCCTCCCTGCGCGCGGTCCAGGGTGCGCTCCGCCTGGAAGAAGAGCTCGAACACGCGCTCCTGGAGCTCCGGTGACAGGCCATCCCCGGTGTCGGACACCTCCAGCAACACGTGGCCGGGCTCCTCTCGCGTCACCACGCGGATGCGACCGCCGGGCGGCGTGTACTTGAGCGCGTTGGACACGAGGTTCGTCACGACCTGCTCCAGGCGGCTCGCGTCCCCCTCCAGCCAGGCCCGCGGGGTCTCTACCTCCACCTGGTGCGCCTGCGTCCGTCCGGAGGACTCCAGCGCCGCGACGGCGCGCCGCACGCACTCCGACAAGTCCATGGTCCGCTTCTGGAGCTGGATGCGGCCACTGCTCACCCGCTCCACATCGAGCAGGTCATCCACCAGCCGCGCCAGGTGGAAGGCCTGCCGCTCCACCAGGGCGCGCGCCCGCTCGCGGCTGGCCGCGTCCTCCGTCACCGACAGCACCTTCACGCCGCTGGTGATGGCGGACAGCGGGTTGCGCAGCTCATGGCCCAGCATGGCCAGGAACTGGTCCTTGGCGAGGTTGGCCGCCTCGGCCTCCGTCATCTTCGTCCGCAGCGCGTCCTCGCGCTCCATCACCATGGCCGCGGTGAGCGCGAGCGTCGCCCGCAGGTCCTCCAGTTCCGTGATGCCCGTGGGCCCGACGTTGGTGAAGGCATCCGCCGAGTCCGGACGCTCCCGGGCCGCGCGGGCCAGGGCGCGGAGCGGACGCGTCATGCGGCGGCTCACCCAGGCGGCCCAGGCGGTGGCGATGACACAGCACCCCAGCCCGGCGATGAGCAGCGCGGCCAGGGACTGGTTCACCGACGCGGTGAACACCTCGCGAGGCCCCGCGAACGACACCGTCCAAGGCACCACCTGCAAACGCGCGAAGGCCGCGAACGACTTCATCCCATCCACCGTCTGCGACGCGAAGAAACCCTCGCGGCTCGCGCGGATGTTCGCGATGTATTCGGGCCGGGCCTTCGTTCCGACGAACCGGGCGCGGCCCCGGCTGCGCGAGAGGATGACGCCCTCCTCGTCCACCAGCGTGCCCACCCAATTCCCCGGGACACGCTGTTCATCCCAGAGCTTGTCGAAGTGCTGCATGGCATACGTCGCCACCAGCACGCCCGTGAGCACGCCCTGGCGTCGCACCGGCATCGCCACCACCACGGTGGGCAGCCCCTGGAAGCGCTGGTAGGGAAAGTCGGAGATGACCACGCGCCCCGTCTTCACGACCTCGCGCACGTAGGGCCGCTCATCCACGAGCGCCGTCAGGTCGGCTCCGAAGGGCTGGTCCGTGGTGAACATCGGCCGGCCCTCCACATCCAGCAGGGAGAGCGAGCCCCACTGTGCCTGGGACGCCACCACGGCCTGACAGGTGGAATGGAAGGTCTTCAGGTCGCCTTGCACCAGCGGGGCCGAATGCGACAGCACCTCCAGCGCCCGGATGGACTGGCCCAGCTCGCGCTCCACGACGAGCGCCAGCGCGCGGGCCGTCTCGCGCATGCCCTGGGCCCGGGCTTCGCGCTGCGACGCCGCGAAGCGGTTCACCGCCCCCGCCGCGAAGAGCACGAGCGGCACCAGCAGGCCGAGCGCGAGCAACCCGAGATAGAAGCGGAGCGAGCGCGGCTTCATCGACCTGCGTCCTCCCAGCGGAGCATCGCGCCTCATCCTGCACGGGTGGGAGGACGCGTTGCCCTCCAGTACACAAGAGTGACGTGGGCTGAACAGTCTCGCGGAGGATGGGTTCGAACGTCGACTCGAGGCCCGGGCGCGTTGACTGCGGGCGAAGCCGGGGCGCACAGTTTTGCGCGCCATGAACGAAAAGAGCGCGTCCTATCAGTCCTGGCTGGAGTCGTTCGCCAGCGAGCACGGAGCCACCGCGGGCACCGTCCACCTTCAGCAGGGAGACGACCTCTTCCTCGTGGCGGCCCTCAACATCCCGCCGCCGTTGATGGCGGCCGTCCAGCACGTGCCACACGGCAAGGGGATGGCGGGGCTCGCCCAGGTGCGCAAGCAACCCGTGCAGACGTGCAACCTGAAGGAGGACACGTCCAGCGACATCAAGCCGGGCGCGAAGGCGGTGGACGCGCGCGCGGCGGTGGCGATTCCGGTGCTCGATGCGACAGGCCGTGTGCGCGCGGTGGTGGGCATCGCATTCACCGAGGAAGGCTCGCTGGCCGCTGAGCGCGAGACATCCCTGATGGCCGCCGCGTCCCGGCTCCCCATCGCGGATGGCTGAGCCCACGCCGGGCCTGACGGCGGTGGGCGAAGGCCGGCTGTCCGGTCGCGCCGTCATGGGCTGGGCGGCCTTCAGCGGGCTGCTGCTGGCCTCCATCCTGGTGCCCTTCGCCTGGTTCGGGGACAGCCTGGAGGCGGCGTCCGGACACTTCCTGGCCACGCGGCCACCCTCCTGGCAGGTGGCGCTGCTGCTCGGGGGACTGCTGGCCGGTGATGCCGTGCTGCCGGTGCCCTCCAGCCTGGTGGGCACCGCCGCAGGGGGACTGCTGGGGTTCTGGGTCGGCGCGGCCACATCCTGGCTGGGGATGATGGCGGGCAGTGTGGTGGGCTATGGCCTGGGCGCGCGAGCCGGAACGGCGGCGCTGCGGCGCATGGCGGGTGACGCCGAGCTGGGCCGGCTGACCCGCGCCGCCGAACGGATGGGGCCCTGGTTCCTGCTCGCCTTCCGCGCGGTGCCGGTGCTGGCGGAGACGTCCGTGCTCTTCGCGGGAACCAGCCGCATGCGCCCCCGGACGTTCCTCACCGTGAGCGCCCTGGCCAACCTGGGCGTGTCGGTGACCTATGCCGCGCTGGGCGCCAGCGCCGCGCGGCTGGAGTCGTTCCTGCTGCTCTTCGCGGGCATGGTGCTGCTGCCCGGCCTGGCGCTGGCCTGGATGCGGCGAAGGACACCACCGCATCCGGACCCGGCGACACGCTAGACGGCCCGCTCAGCTCCGCGCCGTGCGAGCGTCACGGCCCCGGGCGCGAGCGGCCTTGGCGAGCGCGTCCGCGCCCTGCTCGTCGCCGCGCATCCACTCCTTCATCGCGGGGACGACCGTCTTGCTCCAACCCTTGCTGGCGCGCACCGACAGGTAGTCCTGCACCAGCGCGTCCACCATGGCGGCCAGCTGCTCCATCAGGAAGAGCCGCTCGGAGAGCTGGTCATCTTCCTCCTCGCTCATCAGCGCCGGCAGCTTGCCCGCGCGGATGTCGAGGAACTCGGAGTCCACCGTGGCCTCGAACTCCCTCTCGCCCTGGGTGAAGCGCAGGCGGGCCTGGGCCACCAGCAACCCGCGGTCCAGCGAGTGCTTCACCTGCTCGGAGTACGGCGCCAGGGTGCCCTTGGCGCTCATCTCCGTCACCTCACCGGACACGCCGCGCAGCACCACGCGACCCATGAAGAGGACGCTGACGCCTTCACCCTCCACCTCGACGAGCGGCCCGCCGGCCTCGGTGCGCCACAGGAGCCACGTGAGGAACTCGCGGCCCAGATAGGCGCGGCCACGCAGCAGCTGATCTTGCGCTTT
The DNA here is from genome assembly GCF_900101905.1 of Myxococcus virescens. Taxonomy (NCBI): domain Bacteria; kingdom Pseudomonadati; phylum Myxococcota; class Myxococcia; order Myxococcales; family Myxococcaceae; genus Myxococcus; species Myxococcus virescens. The sequence goes on from NZ_FNAJ01000020.1 coordinate 49,835, forward strand.
GCCCTTTTCGACTTCGGCCTCGTCCTTCGTCTCCTCGGTGGCGCCGCCGTCCACGCCGACATCACCGCGCATGAAGGCCGCTTCGGCCCGCGCCTCGTCACGCCTCGCCATGTGCCACCTCCCCCGCCGTCGCCGGCAGGTCCATGCCAATCAGCTCCGTGGTGGGCCCCAGCAGGGACTCATCGATGCCCGCCGTCTGCGCCATGGCCGACGGCGTCATGCCGAAGAACTTCACGTTCAGCCCGCCCTCCAGCGCGACGGTGATTTCGTCCACCACCTTGCGCGACGCGGACCAGATCTGCACCTGCTGCGTCTTCAGGTTCCAGCTCACGTCCACCGTCGACGTGCGGGGCGTGGCGCGGTTGCGGAGCATCTGGCGGATCTCACCGCGGCTCTGCGTCTTCTCGCCGCGGCTGGGCGGGCGGCCATTCTCCTTCTCGAAGGCGGCGGCCCACTTCGCCAGCTCCGCCTTGAGCGCCGCGGCCGGCACCTTGATGGTGTCGATGCGGAAGGCGAACAGGGCGTACTCGCCATAGTAGAGACGGCCGGCGGAGAACTCGCTGGACTCCTCGTTCTCCAGCTCCACGAAGCCGACGGCGCGCTCTTCTTCGGAGCGGCGGTCGATGGGCTCGAACGCGTGCGCCTTGAGGCCGCGCGTCAGCCAGCGTTTGACATCCGAAGGCGCTTCCTTCGCCGGTTCGACCCGGAAGCGCGACAGCGTGACAGCACCACGAAGGACAGGCATGGGGCGCGGCAGGATGGGGTGCGCGCGCCGTGCCGTCAAGGCACTCGGTGTGGCTGACGGCGCCTTCCTCGTGGCCGCGCTCCCTTTCCAGGCGGCCTGTCCCCGGCCCAATGACAGGTCCGCCCCACGGCGGTAGCGTGGCGGGCGACATGCGCCGCGTCCTGTCCGTCTCGCTGCTGCTCGTGGCCCCCCTGGTGCTCTCCGGCTGCTTCCGCGAGACGCGACCCGAGGGCGACACCCTTCCCTCCCTGGCCCGCGCGCTCTTCGACACCCTGGAGGCCGAAGGCGCCCTGGCCAGCGCCTACGTGGTGGACGCACAGACGGGCGAGCCGCTCTTCACCCACCGCGAGCACGTCCGGCTCCTGCCCGCCTCCACGCTCAAGGTCGTCTCCACCGCGTCGGTCCTCTCCGCGCTGGGCGCGGACTTCCGCTTCCAGACGCCGGTGGCCCTGGAGGGCACGCTGGATGGCGGCCTCTTCCTGGGCGACATCGTGGTGGACCCCACGGGGGACCCGTCCCTGGGCTCGTGGCGCTTCCCCGAGACGGCGCTGGCGTGTGAGCAGGTGGCGGACGCCCTCCAGGCGCGCGGCATCCGCCAGTGGCGCGGGCAGGTGCGCGTGCGCGGCGCGAAGGAGGCGGAGTTCCCCTTTGGCCCCGGCTGGGCCTGGGATGACGCCGCCTATGCCTACAGCGCGGCGCCAACGGCCTTCGTCTTCCGGGAGAACGTGGTGGACGTGGCGCTGTCCCGGGCCGCGGGCGCGGACTGCGCGCAGCCCCCCACCCTCCAGGTGACCCCCGCCTTCGCGACGCTGACGGCCGTGGTGGGCGTGGACACGAACGCGGAGCGCCCCTCACTGGCCTGCGTGCGCCAGCGTGGCGGGCCCGGCGTGCGCTGCCTGTGGCGCTCCACCGCGGACACCTGCCCCCGCTCCGCCGCGGTGAGGCTGTCGGTGGACGAACCCGAGCAGCTCTTCTCCGCCTGCGTGGAGGCGGCCCTGCTCGCGCGCGGCATCCCCCGGCTGCCCGTGACGCTGGAGGCGCCCACGCCACGGCAACCCGCCGTGCCCGCGCCCCTGGTCACCCTGGTCAGCCCGCCGCTGTCCGAGTTGGTGAAGGTGACGAACAAGGAATCCCTCAACCTGTACGCGGAGCGCCTGGGCCTGCGCTTCGCGCGCGAGCTCACGGGCACGGAGAGCTATGGCGCCCTGCGCACCGCGCTGACGGAGGAGCTGACCCGCCGAGGCATCCCCTCGCGAGACTTGCGCCCGGTGGATGGCAGTGGCCTGTCCCGGTACAACCTGGCCACCGCGCGGGGACTGGTGCGCGTCATCTTCACCAGCCTGCGTGAAGCCTACGGCACCGCGCTGCTGGACAGCCTGCCCGTGGCCGGCCAGGACGGCACGCTCGCCGCCCGCCCCGTCACCGCCGACACCGCGGGCCACATCCGCGCGAAGACGGGCACGCTGTCCGGTCAGCGGTGCTTCGTGGGGGTGGTGGACCGGCCGGGCGACGCACAGCACCCACGCGTCGTCTTCGCGCTGATGCTGGGGAACATGGACGACGGCACCGCCCTGCCCGCCAATGAGGCGTTCGACCGGTTCGCCGCGGGGCTGGTCACACTGCCGCTGCGCTGACGGCCAGGACGCACCGTCTCATTCCCAACGATTGCACGGCGGAGGTGCGGGCGAACACCCGGCGCACGGCGGCATTCCCAACGCAACGAAGCCGTTTCCCGTCCCAAGGGACGTGGCAGGCTGCGTGCGCGTTTTCCAACCCCGAGGTGAACCGTGAAGCTGAAGACCGCATTGACGGCGGCGGTGCTGACCCTGCCGCTGGCTGCGCCAGCCGCCCCCGCCCCCGCGCCGGCCGCGACGGCGCCCCGCAAGGCCGCCACCAAGGCGCCCGCGTCGCCGAAGAAGGAGACGGTGGATACCTACCACGGCACGGCGGTGAAGGACCCGTACCAGTGGCTGGAGGACTCGTCCGACGCGCAGGTGAAGCAGTGGAACGACGCGCAGAATGCGTACACCCGCGCCCTCCTGGACAAGCTGCCCGGACGCGAGGCCATCCGCCAGCGCGTCTCCGAGCTGCTGAGCTGGAAGTCCCCTGGCTACGGCGGGCTGCACGAGGCCGGCGGCACGTTGTTCGCCATGAAGGCCCAGCCGCCCAAGCAGCAGGCCTTCCTGGTCGTGCTCGGCTCGGTGGATGACACGTCCAAGGAGCGCGTGCTGGTGGACCCCATGGTGGTGGACCCCTCGGGCCACACCACCATCGACTGGTACGTCCCCACGCTGGACGGCAAGAAGGTCGCCGTGTCGATGTCGAAGAACGGCACCGAGAGCGGTGACGTCACCGTCTATGACGTGGCCACCGGCAAGCCGCTGCCGAATGAGACCGTGCCCCGCGTGAATGGTGGCACCGCGGGTGGCAGCCTGACGTGGACGGCGGACGGCAAGGGCTACTTCTACACGCGCTACCCGCGCGGCGATGAGCGTCCCGAGGTGGACCGCGACTTCTTCCAACAGGTCTACTTCCACCAGCTCGGCACGCCCACGGAGAAGGACACGTATGTGCTGGGCAAGGACTTCCCGCGCATCGCGATGACGGAGCTGGACACGTCTCACGACGGCCAGCACATCTCCGCCGTCGTGGCCAACGGCGACGGCGGCGAGTACATGGTGTACCTGCGCGACGCCGCCGGGAAGTGGTCGCAGGTGTCGAAGTTCGAGGACAAGGTCATCCGCGCGCGCTTCGGCCACGACGGCGCCCTGTACCTGCTCAGCCGCAAGGACGCGCCGCGCGGCAAGGTGCTTCGGCTGCCGCTGGCCACGCCCACGCTGGACAAGGCCACGGTGGTGGTGCCGGAGGGCGAGGCCAGCATCCAGGGCTTCTTCCCCACGAAGTCGCGGCTCTACGTGAGCGAGCAGCTCGGCGGGCCTTCGCAGCTGCGCATGGTGGACCTGAAGGGCAAGGCGCTGGGGATGGTGCCCACCCTGCCCGTGTCCTCCGTGGGCGGGCTCGTGAGCCAGGGCGATGACGACGTGCTCTTCATCAACACCAGCTTCACCCAGCCAATGGCCTGGTACCGGTACTCGGCGAAGGACAACACGGTGAAGAAGACGGCGCTGGCCCGCACGTCGCCGCTGGACCTGAGCGACGTGGAGGTGGTGCGCGCGTTCGCCACGTCCAAGGACGGCACCAAGGTTCCCGTCAGCATCCTCAAGAAGAAGGGCACCAGGCTCAACGGCAACAACCCGGCGCTGCTGACGGGCTACGGCGGCTTCAACATCTCCATCAGCCCGAGCTACAACACGCTGGCCGGTTTCTGGCTGGAACAGGGCGGCGTGTTCGCGGTGGCCAACCTGCGCGGCGGCTCGGAGTTCGGTGAGAAGTGGCACGCCGAGGGCTCGCTCACGAACAAGCAGAACGTCTTCGACGACTTCTACGCCGTCGCGAAGCTGCTGGTGGACCAGAAGTACACGCAGCCGAAGAAGCTGGCCATCCAGGGAGGCAGCAACGGCGGCCTCCTGATGGGCGCGGCCGTCACCCAGCACCCGGAGATGTACGGCGCCGTCGTGGCGCGCGTGGGCATCTACGACATGCTCCGGGTGGAGCTGACGCCCAACGGGCAGTTCAACATCACCGAGTACGGCACCGTGAAGAACCCGGAGCAGTTCAAGGCGCTGCACGCGTACTCGCCGCTCCACAACGTGAAGGACGGCACGGCCTACCCCTCCGTGCTCTTCACGTCCGGCGCGAACGATCCGCGCGTTGACCCGTTCCACTCGCGGAAGATGGTGGCCCGGATGCAGGAGGCCACCAAGGCGAAGAACCCCATCCTGCTGCGCGCCAACGCGGAGACGGGCCACGGCGCCGGCACGCCGCTGAACGCGCGCATCGAGGAGGAAGTGGACGTGTACTCGTTCGTGTTCAACGCCCTGGGCATGAAGTACCAGCCCCCGGCGAAGAAGGTCGCGGCGCCCAAGCCGCAGTAGCCGCGTGAGGCCTGCATCCACCGCCGCCCGGACACTGGCGCGGCGGTGGATGTGGTGCTGCGCGGCGACTCAGCAGGTCCAGGTACAGGCCGTGCCGCCCCACACCTCGTTGCAGCGCCCTTCCGTCTGGGGAATCGAGTCGCAGAAGCTCTGCGCCGTCCCCGGAAGCGCCTGGCAGCAGCCCGTGCACGTCCAGATGCAGGAGCTGCCCTGGTTGACTTCATTACAGCGCCCCGGCGTCTGGGGAATCGAGTCACAGAAGGCCTGGGTCGTCCCCGGCAGCGCCGTGCAGCACCCCGTATTGAGCGCCGCCGCTTCGCTCACGCTGTCGGACGCCGCGCCTTCTTCGTCCACCACGCCACAGCCCGTGAGCCCTGCGACGGCCAGCAACACGGCACCGTGAAGCGCGAACCGCTTCAGTGAACCACGCATGCGAAACCACCTTTCCTAAGCAAGCTGCATGGGCAGCCTAGCCCGAGGAAAAGCGGAAAAGCACGGCGCACTGCAGAGGCGTGCAGACCACGCCCCAGCGGTAGTGTCCCCGCCACTCCTGGAATGCGGAGTCCTGGCACACGGCTTCGCGCGGGTGCGCTGCGAGCGTTGTAAGGACGAACTGCTCGTCGCCTTCTCGTCGGACGTCCTCACCGTCTTCCTGCGCGCGGTGTTCGCCCTACAACGTCGGCGAGCGCGGAGGCAGGGCATCCGTCATGGGCAGGTCGGGGCCGTCTCTTTCATCCAGTTCTTCGGCTCGGCCTTGCAGGTGACGCCGCACTTCCACTCGCTGGTGCCGGACGGCGTCTTCTTGCCAGGGGAGGACGGCCTGCGCTTCGAGGCGTTGCCGCCCTCCCACGCAAGCGCACCTCCATGCCAACGAAGGCAGGGGTTGGAGCGGCTGTGCCGCGATGGGGCGCGTGGCGCGCTGGCGCTGGAGCGACTGTCGCGGATGGAGGATGGCCGCCTCGCGTATCGGATGACGCATCCGCTGCCCGATGGCACCACGCTCCTCTTCTTCACCGGGCTGGACCTCCTCCGTCGTCTGGCGTCGCTGGGGCCTCCGCCTCGGACAAACCTCACAAGGTTCCACGGCATCTTCGCTCCAGGAGCGAAAGTGCGGCCATTTCTGCTCCCTCAAGCGGGGGGCGGAGCTGGGGCTGGAGGAGGAGAGCCCGGTCTAAACCAAAGTTCACGATTCTCGATCAGCCAAGCTCTGTAGTGGTTCCGGGCAGTTAGCTCCCCGAGCCCCAGCGGAGACAGCCTCTCCGAGGGGGATTCTAGGTACTGGTGCCGGTCGGCACGGTAGCGAGCGAGCAGCCTGTCGTAGGGAGCCGTTCGAGAATCACGATCCTTGATTTAGGCTGCGACGGTGGAGTCGACGAGGGAGCGCACGCCGCGATTGGATTGGGTGGGCCTGCTGCGCCGGACGTTCGCGCTGGATGCCTTCGACTGCTCTTGGTGTGGAGGCCGCAGCCGGGTGCTGGCATACCTGATGGCCCCCGGTGGGGGCGCGCCATTCTGGAGCACCTGGCATTGCCCTCCCGGCCTGCGAAGCTGGCCCCGGCACAGCGTCCACCCCAGAGCGCGTGGTGTTGAGCCCAAGCACCCACAGTCACCTGGAAGCCCACGCCCCTGCGGCCTGCCGTCTGAATGGGCCGCTTGGGCGGCATGTGCCCCGAGGGGTTGGCACAGCCTCTGCTCCAGCCCGGCGCACAGCCTGCGTGTCACCCTCCAGCGGCCCTTCTTGGCCCCTCCTCACCAGCCCGCCGCCCTCAACACGGCTCCTATCCATTCTATACTTCACCACTGCCTATATCGCAGCCAAGGTCATGCCGTGCTTGTCCGAAGGCAGTGGAGAGGGGCAACTCCCACCTTGGGAGAGACTATCGGAAACGGGCATGCTCAAGACAAACACGCCGAAGATTTCGAGGAAATTGATATCGGAGCGGAGAACCTTCCTCAGTTCATTGACGGCGTAATTCAAGCAGCCCAGGAGACCGACGAAAGAGCCATTGCCTTACCGGACGAGCGAACTGCATACATTGACCATAAGACAGAACCGTTGTAATCCGCGATCCAAACCATCCTGATCTGGGCACCGACTTCAGGCCAAGGAACCCGGACGCCGGCGCATCCACTTTCAAGCAATACGTCAAGGATCTTCGAAATCAAGCAAAGTAGCTGGACGCGTCCGGAATCTGTCCATGCTGCGAAGATGTTTTAACTTGTGTGTACTCATGAGCATTCAGCCGCGATGTTCCGAAGCCGAACTTGCAGTTCTGGAGGAGATGACCGCGTACATGCGTGCTCACGTTTGGGTGGGTCGCGGTCATCCGGTCAAGTACAGCCTCGCACTTTGGCAGGATCTGGCATACACCCTTGGCGAATACACAGGCGGGATTGACGACTACATATATTCTCTGCATTCCCGGGATACACTTGAGGCCACCATCAAAAGACTCCCAGGGCCTCACAGCGAGCTGCTGCAGAGGTTGGTCAACGAAGCCGATGAGACGTTTCGCAAGGCCACCCGGGATGATGGAGGCCGAAGCTTGTCGGAATTCCTCGTACCGGAAGCGAACAGAGGATGGTGGTACAGCCGTCGCCCGGTCATCGGCCCACTGAATACTTATCTGGATGCGGTTGAAACATAGCCACGAAGGATAGGAATTTGGAACTGCGTTTCCGTGCGTTGCGGAAACGCGAGGCGCAGTCCCGGCGAACGCAGCCGCGAATGAGGCCTCGCTCGTATGAGTGAAACGGGGCCCTGGGAATTCATCCCCAGGGCTCCGTGATGTTGCGTCAGCGTCGTACTGCTCTGGAATCACATGGACGCCGCTCCCGCATCTGTTGCGCGGTGTCGCAACGTGGTTCGGGTGTATCCGTCCGGCGAACGACGTGCCGTGAGGGATTGCTGGGGTAGCGGCAGCGGCGGAAGCTTCAAGACACGAGGGAGCGCACACCGCGATTGGATTGGGTGGGACTGCTGCGCCGGACGTTCGCGCGGGATGTCATCGCCTGCTCTCGGTGTGGAGGCCGCAGGAGGGTGCTGGCATACCTGACGGCCCGCCAGTGGGGGACGCGCCATTCTGGAGCACCAGGCATTGCCCTCCCGGCCTGCGATGCTGGCCCCGGCACAGCGTCCACCCCAGAGCGCGTGGTGTTGAACCCAAGCACCCACAGTGCCCTGGGGGCCCATACCACTGAGGCCTGCCGCCTGGATGGGCCGCGTGGGCGGCATGTGCCCCGAGGATGGCCGCGCCGCGCTCCCTCCGCGAGCTCATCCGCACGCGGGTCTATCAGGTGAGCCAAAGGCATGTGTTCACGCGAGCCACGTGAAGCCTGCGTGCCAGGCGAGCGCTTCCTCAAGGCCTCAACGCAGAACGCCCCTGCGTGTGCGGCCGCGTGTCAGCAGGACGCGCGCTGCCATGCCATGCTTGGCCCCACCAGCGGTCTGGAGCACAGGGCCCGGCGTCCCGCTGCTAGCTCAAGAGCGCTGTGCCTCCCGTCGCAGGCGCGACGTACACAAACTCCAGCGGCGTGCGGCCAATCAACTCCGCACCACCACTGGAGAGCCGAGAATGAATTCGAATCAGTCCAAAGCGGCACGCCCCCACCTGGAGTTCCTCAGCGTGCGGGCCTTGCTGTCGTCGCTGGTCCTCTTCGGAGGAAGCGCGAATGCCGCCGAGGTCGTTCAGCAGTTTCGCCAGCCCGAGTCGCGCGATGCGACGGGAAAACTCCTCGTCGAGGAGTCGGTCGTCAGCATCATCAACTGCAATGGCCCGGGTGAGAACGGCGGCCAGTTCTACATCTACCAATATGTCAACCGCCCGGGAGTCCGGGCCATCCGGCCACCCGACTGGAGCCAGCCAATCGGCGGACGCGATTTCGCCGCCTTTGAAGAGGCGGTCGGGGCGGCCTGTGCACCCGCTTCTGCCCCGGGAGGCCCGACGCCGGGAGCCCCCACCCCTGCCGGCTGCTGGAAATTCTCCGGCACCTGGTCGGACAACATCTTCGGGACCATGCAATTGGTCCAGATTGGCGAGAGCGCCAGTGGCACCTATACCGGAACGACGTCGCCCGGCGCCATCAACGGCAAGGTCACGGGCCAGGCCTTCGATGGAACCTGGGTCAGTCGTGAGGGCACGTCCGGCACCGTCCATCTCGAGCTGAGAGGGGATGGGAGCACCTACGAGGGAGAGGCGAGCACCACCGGCTGGGGGAACAAGGTCAGCGGCAAGTGCGTGGGCCCGCCGCCCGCGGGGTGATACGGGGCGCGTGGGCACCTCCACGGGCAGGCGAAGCGGGGGCGCGCCTCGCTTCTGCCTGCCGCAGCGCCGACAGCCCGGCAAGAGTGCGGACGGGCGGCTCCGGAGCATGCGAGACTGACCGGATGGAGCTCTGGATCAACCCTGCCTGTTCAAAGTGCCGCGCCGCGATGGCCGCGATGGATGCGTCCGGTACAGCCTACGTCGTTCGCCGCTACCTGGAGTCGCCCCCCACCGCTGCGGAGCTGGAGGCCGTACTCGGGAGGCTTGGGCTGGAGCCCTGGGAGCTGGTGCGCATGGGTGAGGCCGCGGCGACCGAGGCCGCGCTGGAGATGCTGCCCAGAGACGCGACACACCGTGCCGACTGGATTGCAGCCATGGTCCAGCACCCGGAGCTGATTCAGCGACCCATCGTTACCGCCAGCGACGGGACGACTGTGGTGGGGCGGAGCCCGGAGGCGCTGGAGAGGGTGCTCGCCGCGGAGCGCGGCTCGGGCACCTGAGCGGGGGCTTCAGGCCGCGTGGGCTTCGTCCGTTTCCGGAGGCCAACGTCGTGCCCGCATGGCGAAGACTTCCGCACTTTCGCCGAGCGCTGTCAGTGCCCGCGGACCTCGAACGTGCGGGCTTCGGGCTCCATGAAACGCAGGAGCGCCTCGCCCTCCTTCACCAGGGCGTCACGGTCCTTCTTCTTGATGGGCGCAAAGGGCTCGACGACGAGCGTAGCCGCCGCGCGCTTGCGCTCCACCGTCCACGTCCCGGCGATGAAGCCGTCCACGAGGAAGGTTGCGGGGACTCGCAGATTCTTGGTGATGAGCTTGGAGCGGTACGCGTCATCCACCAGCCGGGCCCGGTCCTCATGGCCGAGCACCAGGCTGTCGAACTCCGGGAGGAAGCGCGCGGGTGCGGCCGTGTCCTCGTCCGGCCGGGGTGCCTTGGGCAGGTCGAACAGCTCCCGCCCCTTTTCGTCCCGGAACGTGCGCAGCGAAGGCCGAAGCGCCTCGAAGGTGGACTTCAGGCCCTTGAGGCCGGACCAGGTCTGGGCATCCGTCACCGATGCGGGACCGAAGGCCGCGAGGTAGCGCTGCACCAGCGCGGGAAGGTCCGCTTCGGCGCGCAGCGGTGCGCCCAGCCAGGACTCCGCGACCGCGAAGTCCGTGGTGCCGGGGTAGCCCCACTCCGTCTCCGTGGGGACCTGGATGAGGGGTAGGAACATCCGCACCGCGAAGCCCATGGCGCGTTCGTCGTTCTGGGGATGCCGGGCCACCAGGTGGTCGCGCAGCGCCTCGAAGGTGCGCGGCGCTTCATCAAAGAAGGCGCGCGCCTCCTTGACGAGCGGCGCGACGTCCAGCCCCTTCGCGCGCTCGCGCAGCACCGACGCCACAGAGGCTTCGAGCAGCGGTGTGAAGCTGGCTCGCAGGTGCCGGTAGTCCTCCGCGCTCGCCAGGTGCAACGTGCCGCGCATCAACGTGGCGCGGACCACCTCCTTGCGCTGGAGCAGCACCTGGAGCGCGTCGCGCTCGAAGCCCGCGACACGCGACCACAGGCCGATGAACGGCGGCTTCGCCTGTTGGGCCTGAAGCGCCAGGAGCTTCTCCACCGCGCCGAGCACGGACGTCTGCTCACGCGCCAGCAACATCTGCCGCGCCAAGGTCGCGCGGTTGAGGGCCCTGAGGGTCAACGGGGTATCTGGCATGTGGCCTCGCTCGCGGGGTGCACCTGGTGGGTCGTGGTGCGAGTCGCGGAGGTGTAGCACTTCACGAACGAAGGGCGAACATGCCCGGTACTCCTGGAGCCCTGCACACCGGAGTGCCACATTGCACGGCATGAATTTGGACTGGCTCGACATGATGACGACGCCCGCCGCCCTCGTGGACCTGGACCGTGTGGACGCCAACCTGAAGCGCGTGGCCATGTACACCCGCCAGCACGGCCTGCGGTGGCGGCCCCACACGAAGACGCACAAGACACCGGAGTTCGCCGCGCTCCAGCTCGCAGCCGGAGCCCAGGGCGTCACCGTGGCCACCGTCCGCGAGGCGGAGGTCATGGCCACCGTCTGCGACGACATCCTGCTCGCCTATCCCCCCGTGGGCGACGACAGGCTCGCCCGGCTCATGGCGCTACCACCCCACGTCCGGCTCACCGTGGCCCTGGACTCGGGCGAGGCGCTGGAGATGCTGAGCCGCGCGGCCCGGAGGGCGGGCCGTACGGTGGGCGTGTTGGTGGAGCTGGACCTGGGCATGCGGCGCGTGGGCCTCCAGTCCACCGGGGACGCCATCGCCCTGGCCGGTAACGTGGCGTTCGGCAGTGGCCTGGAGTACCGGGGCATCACCTTCTACGCCGGACACCTGCGCCTTCCCCAGGAGCAGCTGGGCTCTGCGATGCGCGCACAGTCCGAGCGGCTGGCGGCCTTCATCGAGGCCCTGACGGACTCGGGACTGCGGCCCGAAACCGTGAGCGGCGGCTCCACGCCGACGCTGTGGCGTTCGCACGAGGTCGCCGGGCTCACGGAGATTCGCCCGGGCATCAACGTCTTCAACGACCGCAACTCCGCGACGGTGGGCGCGTGCGCATGGGACGAATGCGCGTACTCCGTGCTGGCCACGGTGGTGAGCACCACGGTGCCGGGACAGGCCGTCATCGACGCGGGTTCCAAGGCCCTGGCCAAGGAGGAAGGCTTCACGGACGCAGGCGGGTACGGCGCCCTGCTCGACATGCCTGACGTCCTGGTGCGCGGCCTGTCCGAGGAGCACGGCCTGCTGGACCTCTCCCGCACCGACTGGCGGCCCCGCGTGGGCGACCGCGTGCGCGTGGTGCCCAACCACGCCTGCGCCTCCGTCAACCTGCACGACCGGTTGCACCTGCTGCGTCAGGCTACCTGGGCCGGCACGCACGCCATCACCGCACGCGGCTGGTGACACGCGCCACTCAGTCCATGCGCTGGAGTTCCTTCGTCAGCGACTGCTCCAGCTCGCGAATGTTGCGATAGACGATGCAGCGATAGGACGCGACGTCGAAGCGGAGTTCCTTCACGTCACGCACCAGCAGCAGCGTGGGCCGGCCTCGGCCCCATGCGTAGCCGACCTCCAGGTACACGTTTGGATTCGCCAGGGACAGGTCGGCGATCACCACCTTCGCCGTCTCGATGCGCTCACGGATGCGCTGGATGATGGGGCCGTCGAACAGCTCCTGGTCCACGCGCTCGCACAACATGCCCGCGGCCTTCACCGGGCCCTGGATGCCGTAATGATAGGTGTCCTCCAGCTCGGGTGCGAAAGGCATGGCCACGAAGGCGTGAGGCTTTGCCATGGACACGGTACCCGCCGTCGCCAGGGGCGGCGCCTGCGTCACGGCTGACATCCGCCGAACGCGGAAGCCACCGTCCGGAAGCGGCTCCACGCCAGGCGTTGCGCTCAAACCGCGCGCGAAGGCCTTTGCCAGTCTTTGCGCCCGGCTCGCGTTCCGCTCCACCACCGTGAAGCGCGTCAGGGATTGGGGGCCGGAGCCACGTTGGAAGGCTTCAACGAGCCCGCCCACGAAGGCGAGCACGGCCTCGTCTTCATCCAATCCATAGTTGGGGCCGTGAACGGTGCCCGCGACATGCGCGAGGCCCGAGTGGTTCTCCAGGGCCGCCAGCGCGCGCACCGCGAACTGGCGAATCTCGTGGTAGCCGAACTCCCCCAGGCGAACGGTACCCACGATGAGCGCCCGTGGCGCGGTCAGCGCCCCCCGCGTCTCCACGAGGCGCGTCGCGCCCGGCGCGAGCTCGAGCTGCGCCAGGGGAACGCCCGCCAGCTCCAGGCGCCGCGCGGCTTGACCTGTCGCGCCATAGAGACTTTGTGCGTATTTGAACAGCACCGCGTCCGCGGTGAACTCGGTGAGGTCTCCTACCTTCAACGCCACGTCGAGGAACTGGGCCATTGCGCCCCACTGTAAAGCCTTGCGTCTGCTGTTCCCAACCCGACGTCCACGTCTGCCCATCAGTGCATGACGCAATGCGCCTCTCTTTTTCTCGGCTATCAAGTACGTCCTGTCTGAAGATCTCCGTTTGTGTTGTGTTAAGGAACGCCCCTGGCCCTTGGGGGGTCCATCCCGACACAGCCATGACGGCACGGGGCACGGAGGAGAGTCATATGGAGCGCATTGCAATTGTTGGCGCCGGCACCGCGGGACTTCACCTGGGTCTGAAGCTGCTGTCCCACGGTGTGCCCGTGACGATCTACACGGAGCAGGAGCCGAGCAAGCTACGGGTTTCCCGTCTGCTCAACACGGTGGCGCACCATGCCCCCACGCGCATGCGCGAGCGCATCCTGGGCGTGGACCACTGGAGCGGCCCCAACGCTGACATGTTCTATATCGGCATCCATGTGAACGGCGGCCCTCACCCGTTCAGCCTCCGGGGCCGCGTGGATTCCCCCTCCATCTTCGTGGACTACCGGCAGTACCAGCCGCGTCTCGCGGAGGACTTCGTCGCGCGCGGCGGCAAGCTGGAGGTCCTTCCCGTGGACCTCGACGTGCTGGAGCGCCTGGCCCAGCAGCACGCGCTGATGGTGGTCGCCACTGGCCGCAATGGCCTGACACGCCTGTTCCCTCGCGTGCCCGCGCTGTCGCCGCACACGCAGCCGCCGCGCATGCTCTTCGCCGCGCTGCTCAAGGGCGTGCGTATGCAGGAGCCCATTGGGATGAATGCCAACCTGATTCCGGGCCAGGGCGAGATCTTCGAGTCCCAGGTCGTCACCGAGAACGGCCGGGTCCCCAGCGTGCTCATCGAAGCCCTTCCCGGCAGTGAGCTGTCGCGGCTCAGCACGCAGCGCTACGACGAAGACCCGCGCGCCTTCGAGGCGATGCTGATGGACTTCCTGCGGCGCTTCGCGCCCACCACCTACGAGCGCGTGGATCCGGCGAGCTTCGGCGTGCGAGGTCCCATGGACTACCTCCAGGGTTCCTTCACTCCGACGGTGCGCCAGGGCTGGGCCCCCCTCTCCAACGGCCGCTTCGCGCTGGCAGTGGGCGACACGCACGTGACGAACGACCCCGTCGCGGGACAGGGGGCCAACGCGGGGTCCGCTTCCGCCTTCGCGTTGGCGGAGCACATCGTCACCGCGCTGGCGGACAACCGTCCCTTCGACGAGGTCTTCTGTCGGGAGGCCGAAGCGGGCTCGTGGGCCGCCACCGCGCCGGCGACGCACTGGACCAACGCCCTGCTCCAGCCGCCGCCTCCGCACGTGATTGACTTGCTGGCCGCTGGCAGCAAGGACGCGCGGGTCGCGGATGCCGTCGCCACCGCCTTCGTGACGCCCGAGCTCATCCTCTCCGCATGTGCCAGCCCGGAGAGCACCGCGGCGTTCATCGCGCGGCACCGCCCCATGGCCCGCGAGGCCGCGCCGCCTCCCAGCCCCCTGGCGTGGCACCTGCCTCCCGAGGAGCCCAAGGTCACTGTGTCGCTGACCCGCTGAGGAGCCTTGAAGTCTTCGCGACGAGGCGGCGCAGACTGGCCGCCTCGTGCGGCTGTGCTCCAACACAGCGGCCTCGCTCGCGGATGCGCGGAGTGCGAGCGCGTGATTCAACCCTGCCCCGCTGGGGACGTGCGGTTATCTTCCGCGCCATGCGATTCGCCATCTTGGGCTCTGGAGGCGTCGGTGGTTTCTTCGGCGCGAAGCTGGTCCGCGCCGGGCATGACGTGACGTTCCTCGCGCGCGGAGCGCACCTGCGCGCCATGCGGGAACACGGGCTCACCATCCGCGGCGCCGAAGGAGACTTCACCGTCGCGGTCAAGGCCGACGATGACGTCCAGCGCTTCGGCCCCGTGGACGTCGTGGTCCTCGCGGTGAAGAACTACGACGTCGCTTCCGTGCTCCCCGCGGTGAAGACGTTGCTCTCCGCGCGAGGCGCACCGGCGCCGGGCGAAACGCCGCCCTTCGTGCTCACCTTGCAGAACGGCGTGGACATCCCCTCCGAAGTGGCCGCCGCCGTGGGCGAGGCCGCCGTCCTGGGCGGCACCACGTACATCTCCACTGCCATCAGCGAGCCCGGCGTCATCACCCAGACCGGAACGAACCACCGCATCGTGCTCGGAGAAGTGTTCGGTGACACCTCGCGCATCTCGGACCGTGCGCAGTCCCTGCGGGACGCGCTGGCCGGTGCGGGCATCACCGTGGAGGCCGTGGCGGATGCGCGCGGAGCGCTCTGGGACAAGCTGTCCTTCCTCGCCTGCATCTCCGCGTTCTGCACCGCGTCCCGGCTGCCCGTGGGCGCCCTCCGGGACAATCCGGCCTTCCGCGAGGTGTTCCGGCAGGCCGCCGCCGAGGTGCTCAGCGTCGCCGCCGCGGAGGGCATCACCACCACGCGCACGCCGGACGCCCTGGTGCAGTACATGGACGGGCTGCCCGCCCACATGCGCCCATCCATGCTGGGCGACCTGGAGAACGGCAAGCCGCTGGAGGTCGAATACCTCCAGGGCTCGGTGGTGCGCCGGGGGCGCGCGCGGGGCGTCCCCACGCCGGTGATGAGCACCCTCTATGTCCTGCTGCTGCCCCACGCCCAGGGGGAACGAAAGGCCTGAGCCCCGGCGCCCGGCTGGAGGCCAGCCAACACCCTCCCCGCCTTCAAGGCCCGCGCAATCGCCGGGCCCGATGGGCATATGAACGTCATATGACCGAGCCGAAGCCCCACCCTTCCGAGAACGAGCTGCCCCCCGTATTGGGCCGCGTGGCCTTTCTCGCCGTCGTGTCCGGCCTGACGCCGCTCATCCCCGTCCCCTTCCTGGACGACTACGCGCTCCGGCAGGCCCGCGAGAGCATGGTCCTCACCATCCTCTCCGAACACAGCCTTCCCAGGCCGGCCCGGGCGGTGGAGGTCCTCGCCGGCTCACACGTTGGCCGGACGGCGGGCGGCCGACTGATGAGCTACATGAAGGGACTGGCGCTCTTCCCGGTGCGCAAGCTGTTCCGCAAGATCTTCTTCGTCTTGTGGGTGAAGGACTGCGTGGATGTGGCGTCATCAGCGCTGCATCACGGCTACCTGCTCAACCATGCCCTGGACCGTGGCGACCTGAGACCCGAGGACCTGGAGGGCCCGCTGCCCGGGAAGATTCACGACGCCATCGTCGCCGCCTGCGCTGAGTTGGACCCGCGCCCCGTCAATCAGGCCCTGCGCCGGCTCTTCGTCGGCAGCCGCCTGCTCATGGCCGAGGCCACTCGCGCCTTCTTCAGCTCCGACGCCCTTGGCCCCCGTACGCCCGAGCCGGGCGAGAGCGCCGAGGTGAAGACCTTGACGGAGCGCCTCATCGCCGCGCTCTGGGAGGAGCGCGGTTATTTCGCCGCGCTGCAACAGCACTACGACACGCACCTGAAGGCGCGCCACGCCCCGTAAGGGGCCTGGCGTGTCACGGCGCGGTGTCAGCGGCGGCCAGCGGCTCGCGGATGCGCCGTGAGAAGTCCGGGCGCCCATCCGCCGCCTGCGCGCGCGCGTTGATGTGGTAGCGCTGGCGCACCTGCTCCAGCGGCGCGTCCCGGTCGATGAGCTCCAGCTCATACGCCAGGGCGTCCGAGAACGCCGGCAGCAAGGTGCGGTGGTCGTAGGGCACCCGGCTCTGGCTCACCTTCTCCAGGTGCCGCACCAGGTTGGTGGTGCAGTTGTTGGTGAGCGTGTCGTAGAACTCCGGCTTCTCGTGCAGCGCGTTCATCCGCGCCACCATGTCGAGGAAGAAGCTGGCGATGCGCTCCTTCGACGCATCCACCGGGTAGAGGTAGACGTCATCCTTGCGGTGGTTGGAGCGCAGCTGCACCAGGTCCCGCTCGTCCCCCACCACGTAGGTGAGCTCGAACTGGCGGAACAGGCCGCCCAGCGCGGAGAAGGTCTCCCCCTTCTCGCGGCGGACCTCCACGGAGAAGACGAGGTAGCGCCCATCCGCGAAGCCGAAGCTCACCATGGTGTGGGCCGCGCCCCAGACGCCGGAGAAGGGCTCCACGATGAACCACGCGCCCGTGAGCTCACGCGTGTCGTACGTGGCCGAGTACCACGACGCATCCCAGTCCGACGTGGTGCGGTAGCGGAAGTCACGCACGTCATGCAACGTCACACGGGAGCCCTCCACCACCGCCCGGGCGGAGCGCGCCAGGTCCGGCGCCCAGTCCGCCTGCGTCGCGGGCCGTACCGTCTGGGTCCACCCCCAGATGACCACACACCCAACGCCAATGACGGACAGGGCCGCCCCTTGTGAGTGACGCCGCCAGGCGACCACCGCGCCCACCGCGAGCAGCCCGGCCCCCAACGCCCGCAGTCCGTGCGCGCCCTCGGGGCCCGCCCCCGTCAACGCCAGGGCCAGCGCGGCCCAGGTGACGCCCAGCGTGAGGAGCAGGGCGGTGATGACACGGAAGACACTTTGCATGGCCGGCGAGTATATGCGGGCTTCAGACGCCGACCGCACCCACGCCTTCCGTGTCTTGACCCCTTTTCCTGGATTGTGGCCAGAATACGCCCCGTTCCAGGAGAGACATCAATGGCGGATGAGCGAGAGGACACGACCGTCTACAAGGTCGTGGTGAACCACGAGGAGCAGTACTCCATCTGGCCGGCCGACCGCGAGAACGCGCTCGGCTGGAAGGATGCAGGCAAGCAGGGGCTCAAGGCCGAGTGCCTGGAGTACATCAAGGAGGTCTGGACGGACATGCGTCCGCTGAGCCTCCGCAAGAAGATGGAAGAGCTGAAGTCGTAGTCACGGCACCGTCCGTGCGCACGCCCCTCGCGACCCCAGGCAACGGCGCCAGGGTCCGGGGGGCGTGCTGCATGAGCGGAACGACAGCGACGCCTAGAGGTCCGGCGGCGGCCGGACGCCCAGGTGGCACGCCCTCAGCGCCAGCTGCGTGCGGTTCTCCGCGCCCAGCTTCCGGTAGAGTTGCGTGACGTGGGACTTCACGGTGCGCTCGGCGATTTGCAGGTGCGCGGCAATCTTCAGGTTGTCCGCACCGCCCGCGACATACGCCAGCACCTCGCGCTCGCGCTGCGTGAGCGCCAGCAGCACGCTCGCGGTGGGTGACGTCACGGGTGGATGTTCGAAGTCGTTCCTCAGGAGCTGCACCGGGAACAGCCGCTCGCCTCGGACCAGGGAGTTGATGGCGGACGCCACCGCCGTCGTGCCCAGCCCCGCGCGGAACAGGTAGCCGGAGGCACCCTCGTCGAAGCACTGCGAGATGATTTCCGGCGTGCTCACCGCGGAGAGCAACAGCATCCGCACCTCCAGCCGGCGCTTGCGCGCCTCCCGCAGGAGGTTGATGCCTTCCGTGACAGAGCAGCCCACGGCCGCCTCGCTGTCACCCTCCACGTCCATGACCGCGACCTGCGGCGGGTCCGTCCCCAGGCTGTCGAGGAACAGGCGCACATCCCTCGTCACCGAGGAGACCTGCACGCCTTCACCACGGAGCCCGTCGGCCAGGCCCTGCCAGGCTGCCCACGGTCCTTCCAGAATCGATACACGAATCGCTGCTTGATTGGTTGCCATGCGAAGGCCCCCCAGCCGTCATGGCGAAAACTGCATGAACAGACAACTGACCACAGCCGGCTCCGGTACGAGCAGGGCCAGTGGGTTGCATGACAGGGAAGAACGAGCGCGTCCGCTGAGCCACTCCGGAGTCGGCCTACCGATGTACGACTCGACTCCTGACTGTTTTCGACTTTCAGCTACTCCTGACGTCCCTGCGGGCCGCACCTCCTTCGGCCCAGGTTCATGGTCCAACGCAGAAACCCTATCACCGGGAAAGCGCAGACGCGAACCAGCCCCAATGGGAGTGTCCAGTGTGCATGAATCAGAGCCCGTTACAGGGGTTTCATCCGTTGGTTCGTCATCGCTGTCCGGAGCCGGACACGCCCGGGCGTCCACAAGTCGATGAAAGCCCCCTCCCGCACGGCGCTGACTGTCAACCGTGACACATGCGTCTGGGCCCCGAAAATCCCGCAAGTCCAAGCAGAAAAGGAGGTGCGACATGGAGGCGTGGGAGGAAGGCAGACGTGTATGCTGCCGACCCCGCATGCGCTCCGCTCCGACTCCCCATCTCGACGTCGCCACCCCCGAACGCGTGGCGCTCACGCTTCCCATCGCGGGCATCGGCTACCGGTGCCTCGCGTGGCTGGTGGACGCGAGCCTGCTGTTCTTCTTCTGGCTGGTGGCCTACTTCGTCTTCACGTTGCTGGTGTCGGACGTGCTCGGCGTCTTCCAGGCGTTGTCGGGCGTGGGGCAGACGCTGCTGGTGGTGGGCGTCTTCGCCACGCAGTGGCTGTACTGGACGGTGAGCGAGGTCTTCTTCCACGGCCAGACGGTGGGCAAGCGCGTGCTGGGCATCCGGGTGGTGCGCACGGACGGCTCGCCCGTGGGCGTCTACGAGAGCGCGGTGCGCAACCTCTGCCGCGCGGTGGACTTCCTGCCCATGCTGTACGCCGCCGCCTGTGTCAGCATGCTGCTCACCCGCCAGCACCGGCGACTGGGAGACCTGCTCGCCGGCACGCTGCTGGTCCGCGAGGAGCGCATCGACCTGGACAAGTACACCGCCGCGCCGCCCACGTCCGAGCCCTTGCCACAGGGCACGGGTGCGCGGCCCCTGTCTCCGGAGGACGTGGAGCTGGTGCTGTCCTTCCTCTCACGCGCGCCGGGGCTGGCGCCGGAGGTGCGGCAGCGGCTGGGCGCGCGGCTGGTGGAGCGCGTGGGGCCCGACGACGCGGAAGCACGCGCGGCGGTGCTGGCGTCCGCGGAGAGCACCGAGGCCTTCCTGCGCGCCCGCGTCCAGGGAGCGCGCTGAGATGGCCACGCCCCTGCCCGCCTACGTGGCCCAACGCCGCGCGGACTGGGATGCGCTCCAGGCCCTGCTGGCGAAGCAGCGCTCCGGCACGCTGAAGCTGGGCGAGCTGCGCACGCTGGACACGCTGTACCGCCGCGCGTCCGCCGACCTGGCGCACGCGCAGACCTTCTACGCCGGCACGGATGTCCACCGCTTCCTCAACCAGCTCTGTGGCCAGGCCTACGCGTCCATCTACCAGCCGCCGCGCGAGCGCTGGCCCGCGGTGCGGGACTTCTTCCGCCGCGAGTTCCCCGCCACCTTGCGCCGCGAGCGTGGCTTCGTGGGCGCCAGCGCCGTGCTGTTCATCCTGGGCATCCTGCTGGGCGCCCTGGTGGTGCTGTGGGAGCCGCGGGGCGCCGAGCTGCTGGTGCCCTCCGGCGTGCGCCACTACGTGGCGCAGGGCCGCATGTGGACGGATGACATCCTGTCGGTGGCGCCTCCCAACTCGGTGGCGTCCGGCATCGCCACCAACAATCTCACCGTCACCATCGTCACCTTCGCCCTGGGCCTCACCGGCGGCCTGGGCACGCTGTTCCTGCTGGTGAACAACGGGGTGCATATCGGCGCCATCAGCGCGCTGTGCGCCCGCGAGGGCATGCTGGGGGGATTGCTGGACTTCATCGCCGCGCACGGCCCGGTGGAGCTGTCCATCCTGGTCATCGCCGGTGGGGCGGGACTGATGGTGGGCCAGGCGCTCATCGACCCGGGGGAGCTGCCCCGGGGACAGGCGCTGGCGGTGCGCGGGCGGGAAGCGGTGAAGCTGGTGCTGGGCTGCGCGCCCTTCCTCGCCCTCATCGGCGTGGTGGAGGGCTACGTCTCCCCAGGGGACATGTTCCCCACCTGGCTGAAGGCGGGGCTGGGCCTGGTCCTGGGGGCGCTCTTCTGGGCCTACCTGCTGCGCGCGGGAAGGACGGTGGCGGAGGCCACGGGCGCTCCGGCCGACAGCGCCTCCTGACGCTTGCGCTGGCGGTGCCGGAGGATGCGCTCATAGGCCGCGTTCAGCTCGCGCATCTTCTCCGCGGAGCCGCCGCGGTCCGGGTGCTGCTCCATGGCCAGCGCGTGGTAGCGCGCGCGGACCGTGTCGGCCGAGTCCAGCGGCGAGACACCCAGCAGCCGGTAGGGGTCCTGCTCTTCCAGCGCGGACAGCCACCGGTCCAGCCGGTCCTTGACCTCGATGAACTGCTCGTCCTGGGCGCCGGTGTCCTTCACCGGGTGCGTGCGCACCTTCGCGTCCGCCCGGAAGACGTCGGAGTACACGCTGGACACCCAGCGGTGGCACCCGGAACACCGGAAGTAGCGAACCCGGGTCCCCGGTTGCTGGGTCATCCGGATGCCGCAGTGGGTGCACTCCACATCGACGTTTTCCAGTGTCTGCCAGTTCGCTGCCGCCGCGTTCATCGAACCTTGCTCCCGTTTGCAACACGCCTGTAGCGCGGGGAAGGTCCCACGATGGGAGATCGCGTCAAGAAAATCTCTCCGCCCCGGGTTAGAAGGGCCTCCATGCGTCCCCTGGTTCTCGCTGGCCTGCTCCTTGCCACCGCCACCCGTGCCCAAGCCTCGTCCCCCCCGGGTCCGGCGCCCACGCCCCCGGTGGAGGCCGCCCTGGCGCCCGCGACGGACGACGCCGCCCTCCTGCGGGGCCTCCTGGGGGCGGTGCGGCCCGCGCCGGAGGAGATTCGGGCCATCGCCATCGAAGACCTGGCGCTGCTGGGAGATGCCCGCGCCCTGGACGCGCTGGCCACGCTCCTGTGGGACCCCAACCCCCGCATCCAGCAGGCGGCGTTGCGGGCCGTCACGCTGTTCCAGCACGCCCGCGCGGAGGAGATTCTCGCCAATGTGGTGCGCCACCCCCGGCTGCCGGACGCGCTGAAAATCCAGGCGCTCAACGGGCTCGTCTTCCAGCGCACGCCCACCGCGCGCCGGGCCGTCCAGGACGCCGCTGTCGACTCGCGGCTCACCGCGGGGGTGCAGAACGCCGCGCGCGCCGTCGTGTCTCAGTGGGACGCGACGCGCCGCTGACGCCCGCCCGCCGGGGAGCCATGCAAGCACCACCCGCCAGCCCCGGCGCCCAGGTCAAGGGCCGATTCCTGGAGATGTGACGCCCCTGCGCTACACTGCGGCGTCATGAAAATCACTCCGCTCGACATCCGGCAGAAGCGGTTCGAAACGGCCCTGCGCGGCTTCTCTCGCCGTGAGGTGGAGGCCTATCTCGAGCTCATCGCCGGTGAATTCGAGGAGGTGGTGAAGGAGAACATCGCGCTCAAGGAGGAAGTGAAGCGCACCCAGTTCAAGGTGGAGCAACACCAGGAACGGGAGCGCACCCTCCAGGAGACCATGGTCACCGCCCAGCGCATCAGCGAGGACCTGAAGGACGCCGCGAAGAAGGAAGCGGAAATCATCATCGCGGACGCCGAACATCAGGCGGAGAAGATCGTCCACGGCGCCCACCAGCGACTGGTGCAGGTGGTGGAGGACATCAACGAGCTGAAGCGCCAGCGCACCCAATTCGAGTCGCAGGTCCGCTCCGTGTTGGATGCCCACCAGAAGCTGCTGGAAACCTTCAAGAGCCCCACGTTCGCGGACCGCGACTACGCGCGCGTCGAGGACAACGTGGCGTATCTGTCCCAGAAGAAAGCCAACGGCGACTCCTGACGCACCGCGCCGCGCGGTGAGGTTGCTGCAACCTGGGGCGAGGCTGTTATGTCAGTGGGAACGTGAGGCCGCCGCACATGCGCCACCTGCTTGTCCTGCTCCTGCTGCTCGCCGCCCCTGGGGCCTGGGCCCAGGAACCGGGCGGCCCTCATGGCACCCACGCCCATGACGTCGTGACGGACGCCGCGCTGGTGCCCCTGACGCGTCCGCCCGAGGTCAGCGGGGACGTGACGACGAAGCGCTTCCGCATCCTCCACACCGCCGCCGCCACCGCGGCCGCGCACGAGCTGTCCCGGCAGATTGAAGGTGTCCGAGACCGGTTCGGCACCATCCTGGGCAAGGACTGGCCGGGCGTCACCGAGATTCGCCTGGGCGTGGGCCGCAAGGAATTCGAGGCCCTGGCGCTGCCCGGAGGAAAGCCCCCCGGGTGGGCCGTGGCGCTGGCCTACCCCGCCCATCAAATCATCCTGCTGGACGCGCTCAGCCTTCATGAGCCGGAGGGCCAGCAGACGCTCCGGCACGAGCTGGCGCACGTGGCCCTGGGGCAGCTGGCTCCGTCGTGGCCGCGCTGGTTCCAGGAAGGCGTCGCGCAATACGTCACCGGGGAGCGCTACTCCCTGACGCACTACTCCGCCCTCTTCCGGGCTGTCACCCAGGAGCGCGTGTTCCACTTCGAACACCTCGACCGGGCCTGGCCGGACGTGCCGTCGGACGTGGAAATCGCCTACGCGCAGAGCGCCGCCTTCGTCGCGCACCTGTCGGCGAAGTTCGGCCCCCAGGCCATGGCCGCGCTCGTGGACGGCGTGGCGCGCGGCGAGCCCTTCGAGACGGCCTTCGGCAAGGCCTTCCGCACCTCGCTGTTGGTCGAGGAGACCGACTGGCGTGAAGGCCTGGCCGCGCGCTACGGCTGGCTCCCACTCACCACCAGCTCCGCGCTCGTCTGGCTGAGCGCGTCCTTCCTCTGCGTGGCCGCCTATGCCCGCCGCCGCCAGCAGCGCGCCGCGAAGCTGGCGGAGATGGCGGCCCAGGATGCCGCGGAGGACGCCGCGCTGCGGCTGCTGGCCGCCCAGGCCGCGCAGGCCCAGGCGCAGGGCACCGCCGTGAGTGCCGGGGACTCCACCTGGCCGGACTGGCCCGCGGGCTCGCAGGGCACGGAAGCCCACCTGGAGGCCCAGGACGGCGAGGCACCCGCGGACAGCGCCATTGGCGACCTCCCGGGTGAACTGGACGACGAAGACGGCCCCAACGGCCGGCCGCCGAAGCCCACCCTCCACTGAGCGCCGCCCTTCCCGCCCTGCCATGACTACAGGGCGGGGCCTGTAGTTTCTACGGGCGTGCTGCTCCTCTGCCTGCCCATCCCTTCAAGGCAAATGGCTGATTTCACTGGGGAGACTTATCCCAGGGGTCTTGGCCGATGGATTGCTTTGGCTTCCGTACGCGATGCGGAAGGCACTGGACATGAGCGAGCGTGGACGTAAGGCAGCCGTGCTGGCGCGGTTCTTCCGTCAGCAGCCGGATCGAATCTCCGCGCTGTGGCGAAGGATGGTGCTGGCGGCGCCCGATTCGGACGCGTCGCGGGGCGCCCCCACCCAGTTGGACAACCTGGTGGAGCCCTTCATCCGCGAGCTGGGCCGGACGCTCGCGGGCGAGGAGTCCAGCCCCTGGAGTCGCACCCGCGCGGTGCTGCGCTTGTCGGCGCACCGGGGCGCCCGCTCGCTCTATGACGAATTCGCGGCGCTGCGGCGCTGCCTGGTGGATGCCTCCGAGGTGCTCGGTGGCGGGGATTGGGAGCGCGAGCGCATCAACCGCGCCGTGGACGAAGCCGTGGACTCCGCGGTGGCGCTCCTCCAACGGATGAAGGACCCGCGAGCGGATGGTCCGCGGGTGCCCTTCGGTGGGCTGGTCGTCGAATACTTCGAGCGTCCTTCCCGGACGCGGCGCGTGTCCCCGGACACGGGAGATGGACGTACGGCAATGCACTGAGGGCGTGTAGGGGTTGGCCGGCCCGTTCGACTTGACGTGCCCGGAAACGGGCGCGTCCGAGACCGGCGGGAGGGAGTGTGCCTGGGTGGGGGCCCATGGCGCGCTTTGTGGGAAGGCGTGCTCCCGCTGGGGAGTGGTGAGCGCGCACCGCGAGCCGCTGGCAAGACGCGTGGATGGGGGTCCACGCGACTCGCCGGTCGGACGGGTCGGCGCATTTGTCGCAGTGTGTGCAGCAGCGGCTGTGGGGGCCGCGGGTGGAGCATGCGGGAGGGGCGCCTACGGGGGTGGGCGCTCCTCCCGTATTTTTTCGCGCCGCCCCGCCCTGCCCGCGCGTCAGTGCGCGTCCGCCCAGCTGCGCCCCGCGCCCACCTCGACCTTGAGCGGCACCTTCAGGTCGGCCACCGAGGACATGGCCTTCACCGCCAGCGCCTTCACCTGCTCCACTTCCGCATCGGGTGCTTCGAAGAGGAGTTCGTCGTGGACCTGCAGCAGCATCCGCGTGCGCAGCTTCTGGGCCGTCAACGCCTCGTCCACCGCCAGCATGGCCTTCTTGATGAGGTCCGCGGCGGTGCCCTGGATGGGCATGTTGATGGCGGCGCGCTCGGCGGCCTGGGCCACGCCGCGGTTCTTGGAGTTCAGGTCCGCCATGTAGCGGCGGCGGCCGTAGAGCGTCTCCACGTAGCCCGTCTTGCGCGCCCTATCGACCGTCTCCTCCAGGTAACGCCGGATGCCGGCGTAGCGCGTGAAGTACCGCTCGATGATGTCTCGGGCCACGTCCTGGGCAATGCCCAGCCGCGCCCCCAGGCCGTGCGGTGACAGGCCGTAGGCGATGCCGAAGTTCACCATCTTCGCGACGCGGCGCTGCTCGCGGTCCACCTGCTCCTTGGCCACGCCGAACACCTCGGCCGCGGTGCGGGTGTGGATGTCCTCGTCGTGGAGGAAGGCCTCGATGAGCACGGGGTCGTCCGCGATGTGCGCCAGCAGCCGCAGCTCCACCTGGCTGTAGTCCGCGCTCACCAGCTGGTGCCCTTCCGCGGCCACGAAGGCGCGGCGAATCTCCCGCCCCAGGTCGGTGCGGACGGGGATGTTCTGGAGGTTCGGGTCGGTGGAGGACAGGCGCCCGGTGGCGGTGGCCGCCTGGTGGTAGGTGGTGTGAATGCGCCCGTCGGCGGCCACCAGCGTGGGCAGCGTGTCCAGGTAGGTGCTCTTCAGCTTGGACAGGCTGCGATACTCGATGATGGCGCCCGGCAGCGGGTGCTCCTCGGACAGCTTCTCCAGCACCTCCTGGTCCGCGGACGGGCCCGTCTTGCCCCGCTTGATGATGGGCAGCTTCAGCTCCGTGAAGAGCACCTCCACCAGCTGAGGATTGGAGCCGATGTTGAACTCGCGGCCCGCGTGCCGGTAGACCTCCTTCACCTGCGCCTCGACGGCGGCGTCCACCTTCACGGAGGTGCGCGACAGCTCGGCGGTGTCCAGCAGCACGCCCCTGCGCTCCATCTGCGCCAGCAGCGGCAACAGCGGCAGCTCCATGTCGCGAGCAAGCGCCGCCAGCTTCGCCGCCTCCAGCTCCTTCCACAGCTCGGGCGCCAGCCGCCGCGCGGCCTCGGCGCGGATGGCGAAGCCGGTGGCCACCTCCTCCACCGTGTGGTCCGCCAGCGCGCGGTCCTTCTTGCCGCGCTTGCCCTCCGCGGCGGGCGGCAGCGGCGGCAGCTCCGTGTTCAGCCGCTCGCGCGCCAGGTCCACCAGCGCGTGCTCGCGGCGGGACGGGTTGAGCAGGTAGCTGAGCAGCTCCACGTCGTCGTGCACGCCGTGCAGGGTGATGCCGTCGTTGGCCAGCACCAGGCTGAGCGCCTTGAGGTCATGCCCGCCCTTCTTCACCGCCGCGTCCTCCAGCACCTCGCGGAAGGCCGCGGTGAAGGCCTCTGGCCGCACCTGGGTGACGCCGAGCTGCGCGTGCCGCAGCGGCACATACGCCGTCTGCCCGTCCGGCAGCGCCACGCCCAGGCCCACCAGCTTCGCGCCGAAAGGTGAGCCCTCGTAGGCGGGAATCAGGGTGACGGCGCCCGCCTCGCGCACGGCGCCAGCCAGTTGGGCGAGCTCCGCGTCCGTGCCCACCAGCCGCGGCGTCACCGCCAGCGGCGCGGGCTTCTCCTTCACCTCCTCGGACGCCCCGGCGACACCGTCCTGCTGGGGCAGCTCCTTGAGGAGGGCGAAGAACTCCAGCTCGGTGAACAGCTCGCGCGAGCGCTGCGCGTCCACCGGCCGGCGGACCAGGTCCGCCATGCGCACGTCCAGCGACAGGTCCGTCTTGAAGGTGACGAGCACCTTGGCGCGCAGGAGGCTCTCGCGGTGCGAGGCGATGTTCTCCCGGATCTTCGGCTTCTTCACCTCATCCAGGCGCGAGAGCAGCGTCTCCACGTCACCAAACTGCTGGATGAGCTCGGTGGCCGTCTTCGGACCGATGCCCGGCACCTTGGGGACGTTGTCCACCGCGTCGCCGATGAGGGCCAGGTAGTCCCGCATCTGCCCCGGCTCGATGCCCAGCCGCGCCTTCACGTCCGCGGGCAGCGTGTGCACGTCCTTCATCGGGTCGTACAGGCGCACGTCGTCGTCGACAATCTGCACGAAGTCCTTGTCGCCGGTGACGACCTGGACGCAGAACCCCTCCTGCTTCGCCTTCACGGCCAGCGTGCCGATGACGTCGTCGGCTTCCCAGCCGGCCACCTCCAGCACAGGCACGTTGATGGCTTCCACCACGCGGCGGATGAGGGCGAACTGGGGAACCAGGTCCTCCGGGGGGCCCTCGCGGTTCGCCTTGTACGTCGGATCAATCTTCTGGCGCTCGGTGCGGCTCTCCTTGTCGAAGGCGAGCGCCACGTGTGTGGGCTTCAGCTCACGCAGGGCCTTGAGCACCATGCGCGTGAAGCCCAGCACGGCGTTGGTCTGCACCCCCTTGCTCGTCGTGAGCGGAGGGATGGCGTGGTAGGCGCGGAAGATGAAGCCGGACGCGTCGATGAGGACCAGGGTGGGCGCTGAGCGCGAAGGGCTGGTGTCGACCATGCCCCCGTGCCTAGCGCGCCCGCCCCGCCCTGTCCACGACGCGTGCTACTTGCAGCCCAGCTCGGCCTGCTTCGCGACGACCATCTCCTCCACACCGTCGCCCTTGACGGCGTAGTCCAGCGCCACCGCCATGTCGCCGCAGCCAGACGCCGCGCGGAAGGCCTCCAGGGCCCTCGAGGAGCAGAAGGCCGCCGCCTTGTTCAGGTTCGGATTGCCCGCGTAGAAGCTGAACCCCAGCTTCCACACGCGGCAGGCCCGGCGGCGGTCCTCGCGGTCGGCCCAATGCTTGCCGCGCTGGTACGACTTCTCCGCGATGTCCTGGAGGATGTTGCGCCGGTAGAAGGACGGCTTGGACTCCGCCAGCTCCAGCATCACCGCCTTGTCCGTGGCCAGCGCCTCGCGGAAGGGCTCCGCGGCCTTCTCCGGATCCTCGGCGGCCAGGTAGCTCTGGCCCACCTTGAAGAGCTGATCCACGGTGGACATGATCTTCATCAGCTCGTCCGCCTCGGCGTGGTACTGCGCGGCCTCGTAGTTGGCGCGCAGCTTCTGCATGGTGGCCAGCGCCTCGCTGCCACGGCCACCCCAGTAGTCCAGGAGCGCGGCCTGCATCAGCTTGTTGGGGAAGCGCTTCTTCGCCGCCTCCATGACGAAGGTGCGCGGGTCCACGACCCGCTCGTCACCGGCCAGCACCTCCGCCACCGGGCACTCCCACGGCGCCGCGTTGGCGTCCATCTTCTGCCGCGCGATGAGGAACTTCACGAACATCGGATCCTTCGGCCGCCACTCGTCGCGGCGCAGGCGACCCTCCAGCTTCAGCGTGAAGCCCAGGGGCGGCTGCAGGTCCTCGCGCGACTTCGACTGGCACCACACCGCCATGTACACCTCGCAGCGAGACACGGCGGCGCTCCACTGCGAGTCACGCAGGTACAGCTTGCAGTCCTCCTGTGCGCGTTTCGTCACCGCCTCGGCGGCCTCGCGCGCCTTGGCGCGGGCGCGGCGGAAGTACTCGCTCTCCTTCTGGATCTTCCGGAACGACTCCAGGGCCTCTTCCGGCTTGAGGCGCTGCAGGAGCCGCTCGCCCTGCGAGTAGTACTCGAAGGACTCCTTCTCCAGCTTGATGCGCCGGATGAGCGTGTTCGCCTCCGGGTGGATGGGGTCCAGGTCCAACGCCTGGGTGCAGACCTCGTGGGCCTTCTCCCAGTTGGGGGCGCCCAGCTCGCTGGAGGCGTAGGAGCGGCACTCGCTCAGCAGCTCCTGGATCTTCTGCGCCGGATCCATCTGCGCGGCCCCGCCCGGCCCCTGAACGTCCACCGGCTTGGGGTTCAGGATGGAGGACACCATGCCCACCATCAGCAGCACGCCCACCAGTCCGGCCGCCACCATGATGAGCTTCTTGCGCTTGGCGGCGGGATCCTCGTCCGAGCCCCCACGCGCCGCGCCCGCCGCGCCCCGGCGCACGGGCACCGCGGAAGGTTCGGGCTCGAAGGTCATCTCCACCACGCCGAACTGGAGCTGATCCCCCGGCTCGAGCGGAACCGGCGTCTGGTCCAACGGCTCGCCGTTGAGCAGCGTCCCGTTGGCGCTGCCCAGGTCCCGCACCGTCACGCCCGAGCTGGTCGCTTCCAGCTCCGCGTGGCGGCGGCTCACGGAGTCGTCATCCAGCATGATGCCGGCGGGCGGCTGCCGCCCCACGATCACCTTGCCCTTGAGCGGATACGTCTGGCCGGCCCAGGGACCGACCATGCCGCGAAGCACCGGGCCACCCGCCGGCGCCGGACGTGCGCCGCCACCCGGGGCGGGACGTGCCGGACGCGCGGGCCGCTTCGCCAGCGCCGCGCCGGGCTCGCTCTTCGCCGCGCCGGAGCCCTTCTTGATGCTGGGCATGGCCCGGGTGGCGCGTACACCGCCGCCCTCGTCGCCCACCGGCATGGGCTCATCGCCCCCCGCCGCGGGCCTGGCCGCCGCGCGCCGGGCCCCAGACCCCCGCACCGCGGCCGCCTTGAGACGCAGCACGTAGTCCCCGAGGAGGACCTCCGACTGCGGCGTCAGGGCCGTGGGCTCCATGATGCGCTGGCCGTCGACGAACGTGCCGTTGGCGCTGCCCACGTCCTCGATGAAGACGGTGCCGCCTTCGTCGAAGACGCGCGCGTGCGTCCGCGACACGCCCCCTTCGGTGATGAGGATGTCACTGCCCTGCTGGCGGCCAATCTTCAGCTCGCCCGTGATGGCGAATTCGTTCTCAGTGCCGTCAGGGTGACGGACGACCAGGGTGGCCATGGGCGCGTCAGTCCTCGCGGAAGATGCTCATGTTGACGGGGATGCCCTTACGCTGCAGCTCGTCGTAGAACTTCGGCACGAAGCCGGAGGCGACGTAGCGGCCACGGACCTTGTGGTCCTCCGTGAAGCCATCCTGCTTGAAATAGAAGATGTCCTGGAGGGTCACGATGTCGACCTCCATGCCGGACACCTCGGTGATGTAGCAGATCTTCCGCGTGCCGTCGGAGAAGCGCGTCTGCTGCACGATCATGTGCACCGCGCTGGCGATCTGCTCACGGATGGCCTTCACCGGCAGGTCCATGCCGGACATGAGCACCATCGTCTCCAAGCGGGCGATGGCGTCACGCGGTGTATTCGCATGGAGCGTGGTGAGCGAACCGTCGTGGCCGGTGTTCATGGCCTGGAGCATGTCCAGCGTCTCACCGGAGCGGCACTCACCCACGACGATGCGGTCGGGCCGCATGCGCAGGCAGTTCTTCACCAGCTCGCGGATGGTGATGGCGCCCTTGCCTTCCAGGTTGGGCGGCCGGCTCTCCAGTTGCACCCAGTGGTCCTGCGGCAGCTGCAGCTCGGCGGCGTCCTCCACGGTGATGATGCGCTCACCCTCCGGGATGAAGGAGCTGATGATGTTCAGCGTCGTCGTCTTCCCGGAACCGGTGCCGCCGGAGATGACGATGTTGCGCCGGGCCTTGACGCACATCTCCAGGAACTCGGCCATCTGCGCCGTGACGGTCTTGTACTTGATGAGGTCCGCGATCTTCAGCGAGTCCTTCTTGAACTTGCGGATGGTGATGCAGGGCCCCTTCAGCGCCAGCGGAGGGATGATGGCGTTGACGCGGCTGCCGTCCTTGAGGCGCGCGTCCACCAGCGGGCTGGACTCGTCGATGCGGCGGCCAATGGGCGCCACGATGCGTTCGATGACGCCGAGCACCGCCTGGTTGGAGGAGAACGTCTTCTCCGACAGGGTCAGCTTGCCCTTGCGCTCGATGTAGATCTGGTTGGCGTGGTTCACCATGATCTCGCTGATGTCATCCGACGCGAGGAACGCCTCGAGGGGCCCGAGCCCCAGCGCCTCGTTGATGACGTCAGTGAGCAGCTCCTCGCGGTCCACGTCCTCCGGAAGCTCTCCGTCCGCTTCCATCTGGTCGATGATGTCGCGGATGGCCTTCTCGGTGCGGCGCCACAGCTCGTCGTCGCCGAGCCGGTCCATGTCCATGCGGCGCAGATCGAGGTACTCGATGAGCCGGTCATGGATTTCCTTCTGGAGCCGGGTGTAGCGCTCCTGACGCGGATCCACCTTGCGCTTGTTCTTCGCCAGGGCGGACGCCAGCGACGCCGGCATGCCTTTGGGAGCGGGCGCGGGAGGCGGCGCTTCTTCTTCCTCCTCCTCGTAGGGCTCCTCGTCTTCGTAAGCCCCTTCCTCGTCCTCGTAGGGCTCCTCGCCCTGCTCGTCGTAGTACTCCTCTTCGGCCTGACCCGCGCGGGTCATCACCGGGCCCTCGTCCTCGAGCGCCTCCACGTTGAGGATGTAGTCGCCGATGTAGACCTGGTCGGTCGGCTTGAGAACCTGGGGCGCGGCAATCTTCTTGCCGTTCACGAACGTGCCATTCGTGGACTTCATGTCCACGATGATGAACTTCCCGTCCTTGGCAACGATTCGCGAGTGGTACTTGGAGACGTTGCCCTTCGCGAGGATGATGTCATTGCCCGGCAGACGGCCGATGGTGACTTCATTCTTGTGATACTCGCGCTGCTCGGTCCCGCCGCCCTTTTCCGCGAGGGTGATGAGAAACATGGGGACGGATGCTAGCAAGCCCCCCTTCGTCCTCAAAGCGTGAGAACCGGGTTGAATGCTTGCCCGCAAGGCAACGGGCCGGCAACCGCCCCCGGAAGGGAAGAAGCCGGCCCGTGCCGTGGGCCCGGAAGGCCCGTCTGAAACGGCGCCCGGGGCGCCCGCCTCAGTCGAAGATGTTGAAGTTCACCTCGGACCGGGCCTGCTTGTAGCGGCTCTTCACGTCCTCGATGATGGTGCGGACCTTGTCGGAGTCCGGGTTGACGATGCGCGGGGTGACGAAGATGACCAGCTCGCGCTTGGTGGAGTCGAAACCACGGCTCTTGAAGAGCTCACCGATAATCGGGATGTGACCCAGGCCGGGGAGCTTCGACACGGACTTCTGCTCGTCGTGGCTGAACACGCCGGACAGGACGATGGTCTCACCATGGCGCACGGTGACGTTCGTCTTCACCTTGCGGGTCCGGAAGCCGGGGATGGAGGACGAACCACCGAAGGACACCGCCACGGAGGTGTCGATTTCAGAGGCCTCCGCCTCGATCTCCGTCTGGATGTTGCCGTTGCGGTCCGCAGTGGGGCGCAGGTTCAGGATGACGCCGTACTTCTTGAACTCCACCGTGAACTGGTTGTTCGTGATGAGCGGGATGGGAACCTCGCCACCGGCGAGGAACTCCGCCTTCTCACCGCTGGCGCACACCAGCTTGGGCTGCGCGAGCAGACGGCCGTAACCGTCGTTGCCCTGGAAGCCGAAGGAGAAGTCCGAGTTCGCGTTGAGCGTGAGCGTGGACACGCCCGAGCCAAAGGTGCCCGGGAAGAGCTCCTGGGAGATGCTGGCGATGGCCGTCGCCGTACCCGTGATGTCCGTCGGGTAGCGGATGCCGTAGCGGTCGCGGCTGTTGCGGCGGATTTCGACGAACTGGACCTCGGAGAGGATCATCCGCTTGATGCCGACGACGAGGAGGTTCTCCACCTTCTCACCGATGGCCTTGGTGATGAGCTCCGCCTTCTGGAGGTCCTGCTGGCTCTCCACGGAGCCCTCCAGGAAGATGGTGGCGCCCACCACGTTGGCCTGGACGTTCTTCAGGCCCGCCTTCTGGAAGGCCGCGTTGAGGTTCTGGGCCACCAGCTTCTTGGCGTTGGGGGCAATCTTCACGAACGACTTCACGTTCGGGTAGAGGCCCACCACCTGCTCGATGCGGTCGGCGTCCTGCGTGGTGTAGGCCTGACCGTCCAGGTAGATGCGATCACCCACCATGCGGACGGAGACGCCTTCAATCTCACCCAGCAGGCGCTTGATTTCGGAGATGACCTCGTTGGGGTCCTGCTTGCGAACCGCCACCAGGTAGCTGACGCGCTGGCCCGAGGACTTCCAGACGAGCAGCGTCGTCTTGCCTTCAGCCTGACCGGTGATGAGCAGCTGGCCGGAGCCGAGCGTCTTCACCTCGGCGACGCTCGGATCACCGAGCGCCACGCGGCTGAGACCAGGGATGGTGATCACCTTCTGGGAACCCACGCCGAGGCTGACGGTGGTGCCATCCTGCGCCAGGGCGCTGCCGCCCGCCACCAGTGCGATGAGGGCGCCTAGCGCCGCGGCATGCGTGATGCGTGTGAACATCGTCCGTGTCCCCTCTTCTCTTCCAGAAGTCCGAGCTAACCCAACGTTCCGTGCTGCCACCACAGCGCCCAGACGGTGCCGAGCGCGATGGCCACTCCATAGGGAATGTGGCGCTGGGGCGCCGGCTGCGCGTCCGCGCTGGCCAAACGCACCCACACCGCCCACCGGCGCACCACTGCCGCCAGCGTGTCCCAAACCGCGCCTTGCCAGAGCAGTGTCACCACTGCTTGAAGCGCGCCCACCAGTGAGATGAAGGCCGCGGCCGCGAGCACCGCCGGGAAGCCCAGCACGGCTCCGACCCCGCCCATCAACTTCACGTCGCCCCACCCCATCCGCCCGCGAAGCGCCGCTGGCAGCAGCATCAACGCGAGCCCTACCCCCGATACCACACCACTGATGAGCCCATGCTCCAGGTCCCCCACCCCTTCGGTGGCCAGGCGCACGCCCAGGCCCACCGCCATCAGCGGGTAGGTGACCGCGTCGAGGATCTCGCGGCGAAGCACATCCGTCACCACGGAGATCACGAGGGCCACTCCAAGAACCGTCCACAACGCGATTTGAACAGGCGTCATCATCGCCTGTCCTCTTCGCGGCAGGCGTCCGTTATCAAACCAGGGACGCCTGGAGCCCGTCAATTGGCGAACAACCAGAAGCCCCGCGGGACGGGGCCTGGGTCACCTCATTATCGGACCAGGAGACGGATTTTCTCGCTGCAGATGAAATACTCGTCCCCGTCCTCGACCTTGCGGCGCTTGATGCGCTGCTTGTTGAACCAGGTGCCGTTGGACGAGCCCAGGTCTTCGATGATCCAGTCGTCGCCCTCGTGGACGATGACCGCGTGCTCACGGGAGACCTTGCCGGAGTTGATGACGAAGTCGCAGTGCTTGCCGCGGCCGATGACGAAGCGGTCCTTGACGATCTGCTCCTGATCACCGGACTCGGTCACCAGGTACAGCGCGCCGACCTCCTCCTCCTCGGCGAGGTCGTCGGCGGGCTCTTCCTCGGCCTCATCGGGGGGCGGCTCCTCGTCCATGAGGCCCGGATCCTCGGCCTCGGGCAGCGGCTCCTCGTCATCCTCCACCATGTCGTCGGCGGGAGGGGGCGGCTCGCTGTTCTTGCCCTTGATGAGGCGCTCCAGCTCCGCGGCGGTCTCCAGGACGCGCTCGGCCACCTCGCGGCGCACCGGGTCATTGTCCAGGCCATTGGCGGAGGCCCGCTCTTCCGGCGTGGCGCGCACGGGAGGACGGGCGGGCGCGGGCGTGGTCTCTGGCCGGGGCGCGGGCGCCAGCACCGGCGGCGCGGACGGACGCGGCGGCGCGGCGGCAGCGGCCTGCACGGGCTTCACCGGCGCGGCGGCCACGGGTGCCACGGCGGCCTCGGAGCGGGACTTCACCTCGAGGAAGCCGTTCAGGCGCGCGAACATGAAGAGCGCCTGGTTGATCAGGGCATCACGATCCGAGCCCATCTGCTGGGCCATGTCTTCGAACGCCTCCCACAGGTGGTCGGCGATGCCTACCTTGCGGGCAGGACGGGAGTTCTGATCGATCATCGGTCTTGACTCGCGTGAACCAGGAGGCCCCGGACGATAGCAGACCCCTCCACTCCCGCCCAGTTACTCGAAGGGAACCAGTGCCAATGACTGCGCCCGGTTGTCGGTGAGCCCCTGAAAGCCGACCTGGAGAATGCCATCCGCCGACGGGTAGGCGATGTAGGCGAACCTCGCGCTGCGGTCCTGGGCGGCCACCACGGGCCCAGGCAGCGTGTAGAAGGCCAGCTCCGTCCCCGCCCTGACGTCCGGCGTGAAGATGTAGTTACGGATGCCGGAATTCACCGTCACCGCGTAGCGGTCTCCCCGACGCACCTCGCGGCCCACCGCCGCCACGCGGATGCGCAGCGGCGGCGGCGGCTGGGGGAACTTCGACAGGTTCGGCACCGGCGGCGTCTGAGGGTTGGCGTCGTCGTCGAAGTAGAAGGTGTCGGGGTGGAAGAAGTACTCCGTGGGGATGCTGTAGCTCGAGGCCCCCGTCACATCGCGGGACAGGAAGGTGCCCGCCTCGTCGAAGAGGACGAAGGGCTGGTCTCCACCCGCACGGACTGTGAAGCGCGTCAGGCTGGCGCAGTCCGTCGGAATCTCCTGCGAGTCCGCGATGGCGAAGCGCACCCGGGTGGTCCCCGCAACGGGCTCCACCGACGCGATGGGCAGGTCGACGGCGCACACCACATCCGTGCCCTCCAGGACGATGATGTCCCCGGCCCGCGCCGAAGCGGCCGCGGTGGCCTCGGCCTCGAAGAGCCGCGGGGTGGAGGGCTCCCGAGGCAGGCCACTCAGCCCTGGCAACGCGCCCTGGTAGATGATCCGGTAGAAGCCGTTTGGAACGGAGCCCTCGTAGAGCACCGTCGACTGGAGCGTCTGGTCCTGGGTCACCGTCACCAGGTCCGTCGTCTCGATGACGAGCGGCAACTCGTTGCTGTCCAGCAGCGCCACCGTGGAGCGTGCGCTCGCCCCCGACAGGTCGAACTGGCGCAGGTCGCTCGCGGAGAACAACGAGATGTAGCCGTTGGAGGACGGCATGATTCCCAGGAGCGGCACCGTGAGAGGGGGCGTCGAGCCATCGTCGAGCACGATGCGAAGCGGCGCGTCCGGAATCAGGGCCAGTCCCGTCGGCAAGCCGCCCGCGGGGAAGATGGGCAGCATCGGCGCACCGCTGAGGTCCCTCGCCGTCTGGCCGGGGGGGGATGACTCGGTGTCCACCGCGAGCACTCCGGAGCACTCGCGCGCGGCGGAGCAAGAGGCCTCGTCACGGACGCCGAAGATGTAGCGCCCCGCGTTGATGGCCTCCACGTTGGGGATGGAGATCCGGGGGTGGCTCACCAGGAGCCGCACCGGCACGTTGCCGAAGCCCTCGGACAAATCCACGGTGGGCGCGGAAGGCTGAAGGCAGTCCGCGACCGGCCCTGAATCGGTGACGAGCAGCGTGCGGCCCGACCGGCCCGACGCCTGCCGTGTGGCCACCGCGAACTGGCCCTGGCCCGCCAGCATCGTCATGGACAGGATGGACTCACCGGGCTGGAGGCAGAACACCGTCACCGGTTCGGGAATCGGCGCGGGCTCCGCGGCCTGCAGTGCGTCTGGCCCCGGAATCTCCTGCCGCATCACCCGGGCGCCACCGGTGTCCGCGCCGAAGATGCCGTCGGGGTCCTGGATGGCGTAGTACAGCGTGCTGGGTCCGCCGCTGCCCTCGGCGGGCGATCGCGCCGCGAAGGCCGTGACGATGCTCGGCGCCTGGAGCCGGGCGACCTGCCGGAGCTGGTCGCGCGCGGACGCCACCACCGAAACCTCCGACGAGCCCGAGCTGCGCGCGTAGATGTACGGCCCCGGGACGTCGTTGCCTTCCGCGTTGTACGCCACGTCGCGCGTGAGCGCGTCCGGCCGGTCCAGCACGGGGATGGACAGCGCCTCCAGCGGGTTGGGCGCGGGGACGAAGGTGCGGGGGTTCGATTCCAGGTCGAGCACGCGCAGCTCGTCCCGGTCCGACGACGTGACGAAGACGAGGTTGTTGGCCAGCGTCACGTCGAAGGTGCCGGACAGGCCAGCGAAGCCCGTCGTCACGTTGGTGGAGGAGCAACTGCCGGACAGGCCGGCGCTCGCGAGGAGCAGAGCAAGGGTACCGCGCTTCACGGTGAGGTCTCCTGGCACAGGCTGGTGCCCTGGCGCGGGTCTCTTCCCTGCCGGGCGCCGAGCCGCGCCACCAACCGGGCGTTCTGCGGCCGGTCGAGGTCGGGAATGTCGATGATGGCCACGCGGCCGTCGCCAAAGGTGCTGGTGAAGATGCGAGCGCTGTTGCCGCGGACGTCCGCGGCCAGGCCAAAGGGCTGGCTGGGCTGGTTCGGGTCGTTGTCGCCCACCTGCACCTGGGCGACGAGCTGCCCGACTTCTTCGTCGAAGATGGCCACGGCTTCGTCGCCGCTGCCCGTCACCGCCACCAGATTGCCGCGACCCGGGCCGCGCGGAATGACTTCCAGCTCGCTGGCGCCCGCGGGCACCGGCAGCGCCGACACGATGCGCACGCTGGGGGTCGTCCCCGCGTCAGGCGCCGTGCCCGCCGCGTTCAGGACGTCCAGGATGAGCAACGTGTCCGGACCGCGCGCCAGCAGGTAGACGCGCTCGTCCACGATGGTGAGCTCGGGCGACGCCGGGTCGGGCACGCGCGTGGCCGAGGGAACCACCGCCACGCCGCGCGCCTCACGCACCGAGTACGACAGCTCCAGGTCGGTCTCCAGCACGCGACCCGCGACGGTCCGGTCCACCAGCCGCAGGATGAAGCGCGCCGGCAGCGCCCCCAGCTGCGCGGAGGAAGAGTTGCGCCCCGAGACGTACACATACCGGCTGCCAATGGCCGTCGCGTGCGCGACGCCGGAGAGCCGGTCATTGGTCCCCAGCGCCACGAACTCGCTGGTGTTCAGCGCGTCGCGCGTGGGGTTCGCCGCGGGGAGGTGAAGCACGTAGCCCCCCAGGTCCGCTTCGGTGAAGGTCGTCGGCGGCCCGGCCAGCTCCGTGTGCGTCACCCAGACGCGAGCGTCCTCGCCGTTGCCGGCGACGCTGACACCCAGCGGCCCCGGAGCCGAAGGCAATCCGTTGGAGGCGCCTGGGACATCCAGCAGCGACAGCGCATTGACGCGGCAGTCACGCTCGCCGCCCTGCACGCAGCTCAGGCTGAGGCCGTCATCGCCCACATCGATGGCGTGAAGCAGGCTGCCCTCGGCCCGCGCCGGGACGAACAGCCGCGGTGGCCGCCCCGGAGGGCTCCACATGGCCATCTCGCCGGCGAAGCTCTGAATCTGCACGTAGGACTGGGCGCCGATGCCCAGCGACGTGACGTCGTTGGGCAGCGACTCCCCGGGGTCGAAGTCCGTGCCGAAGGGCCGCACCCCCACGGCGTCCAGATCCAGCGCGACGACCGAACCCGAGTCGTAGCACTTGTCGAAGTTGGCGCTCGCTACGTAGAGGTATCCGTTGGTGGACGGACCCGCTTCGGGGCGCCAGAAGGCAAGACCGCTCGGGTACACGAGCCGGGTGGACGGAGGGGGCTTGCTCTCGGTGCCGACGTTGCAGGACACGAGGAGCAGCGCGGAGGTAAGAAGGTAGGCGCGCATCGGAGGGGGGCGGAGTCTAGGAAGGGGTCTCCCCCCGGGCAACCGGAAACGCGGCGGGCCATTCCCATGCGCCTTGCGCCCGACGCAGCCGTGCCCCCCGGGGTGCTTCATTCCCCGGAGGGCAGGCAGGCCACGCATCAGGCCGCGGCGGCCGTTTCAGCCTGGATCTTCGAGAAGTCGGCCACCTGGTTGAACAGGGCGCCAATCTCCACGAGCAGGCGGATGCGGTTTTCCCTCAGGGCCTTGTCCTCGGCCATGACCATCACCTTGTCGAAGAAGGTGTCCACGGCGGGCTTCAGGCCCGTGATTTCCCGGAGAGCACCGGAGAAGTCATCCGCGCGCACCAACCCCGACACCGTGCTCCGGGCCTGGGTGAACGCGGTGTGGAGGTTCCGCTCCGGCTCGTCCACCAGCTTCTGGGGGTTGGTCTCCCCTCCCTGCACGTCGCGGCCCTGCTTCTCCACGATGTTGACCACGCGCTTGAAGGCCACGGCCAGGGGCTGGAAGTCCGCCCGGCCCACGATGAGGCTCAGGGCCTCCAGGCGCTTCTGCGCGGCCACCAGGTCGTCGAAGCCAGCGGACAGCACCGCCTCCACGACGTCCGTGCGGTGCTGCTCCCCCCACAGCGCCTTGAGGCGGCCGCGGAAGAACTCCAGCACCTGCTCACGCGGCGCGGGCTCGCCGGCCTTGCGCTTGGCGTTGGCAATCTTCGGCGCCAGCAACCGGAGCGACTCGTCCACCGCGGCCGACAGGCTGAAGCGGTAGCCCCGCCCCAGCACCAGCCGGATGATGGCGATGCACGCGCGGCGCAGGGCGAACGGATCCGCCGCACCCGTGGGCGCCTTGCCGATGGCGAAGATGCCGCACAGCGAGTCCAGCCGGTCCGCGATGCCGATGAGCGCACCTGCGTCCTGCGTGGGCAGCGCGTCCTCGGCGCCACGCGGCAGGTAGTGCTCCGCGATGGCCAGGGCCACGGCGTCCGGCTCACCGCCCGCGCGGGCGTACTCCCGGCCCATGATGCCCTGGAGCTCGGGGAACTCGCCCACCATGCCGGTGACGAGGTCGGCCTTGGCCAGGGTGGCGGCGCGCTCGATGGTGACCGCCTCCCCTGCCCGCCCCGCCTGCTGGCCCAGCCACACCGCCAGCGTGCGGAAGCGCTCCACCTTCTCCAGGTAGCTCCCCAGCTGCCCCTGCCACACCACGCGGCCCAGCTTCTCCACGCGGTCGATGAGCGGCGTCTTCCGGTCCTCGTCGAAGAAGAAGCGGCCGTCCGCCAGTCGCGCGCGCAGCACGCGCTGGTAGCCGCGCAGGCTGAGCTGCTCGTCGCGCACCGGCGTGTTGGACACGGCGATGAACTTCGGCTGCAGCTTGCCCGCGCTGTCCACCAGCGAGAAGTAGCGCTGGTGGCTCTTCATCTCCTGCACCAGCACCTCTGGAGGCAGGTCCAGGTGGCGCTCCTCGAAGGTGCCCACCACCGGGCTGGGCAGCTCGACCAGGTTCGTCACCTGGTCCACCAGCGACTCGTCCTCCAGCAGCTGGGCGCCGGCCTTGCTCGCGGCCGCCCTCACCTTCTCCACCAGCTGCGCGCGGCGCTTCGAGATGTCCGCCACCACGTGCGCCTTCTCCAGCGCCACCTCGTACTCCGCCGGAGCCTTCAGCTCGATGGCGTCGGGCGACAGGAAGCGGTGCCCCCGCGTGGTCCGGCCGCTCGTCACGTCACCGAACACCACGGGCAGCACGTCGCTCCCCAGCAGCGCCACCAGCCACTGCACCGGGCGCGCGAAGGACGTGTCCACGTCACCCCAGCGCATGGACTTGCGGAAGTTGATGCCGTGCACCGCCGCGTGCAGCGTGTCCTTCAGGATGTCCGCCGCCGGGCGGCCCTTCTCCTCCACGCGCGCGGACAGGTACTCGCCCTTGGCGGTGGTGGCGCGGCCCAGCTGGTCCACCGCGAGCTTGAGGCTCTCGGCGAACTTCTCCGCCGCCTTGGTGGGCTTGCCCTGCGCGTCGAAGGCCGCCTTGGCGCTGGGGCCAAGCACCTCCTTGATGATGTCCTCGCCCGCGTCCGCCACGTCCTTCACCCACACCGCGAGCCGCCGCGGCGTGCCGAAGGTCCGCACCTCGCCGTGCTTCAGGCGGGCGTCCGCCATGCGCTCGGTGATGACGCGCTTCAGGTCGTCCAGCGCGGGACCGATGAAGGACGCCGGAATCTCCTCCGCGCCCACTTCCAGGAGCAGGTCACGCGCCATGAGCCACCTCCGCCTTCTGCTTCTTCTCCACGGGCTTGTTGAGGACGACCGTCTTCCAGTAGTCGCTGGCCGGCTTGCCCTCCAGCACCGGGGGCTGCTCACCCACCGTCCACGGCGACTTGAGCAGCGGGTAGCCCAGCCGCTCACGCATCTGGAGGTAGCCCTCCGCGCACAGCCTGGCGTTGTCGCGCACGCGCTTGATGAAGTTGGCGCGCTCCGTGACGGAGATGGCGCCGCGCGCGTCCAGCAGGTTGAACGCGTGCGAGCACTTCAGCGCGAAGTCGTACGCGGGCAACGGCAACTGGCGCTCGATGAGGCGTTTGCACTCCTTCTCGTACGCGTCGAAGAGCGCGAAGAGCATCTGCGCGTCCGACTCCTGGAGCGCGTACTTGCTCATCTCCACCTCGTTGGGGTGGAACACCTCGCGGTACTTCACGCCCTTGACCCATTCGATGTCGAAGACGTTCTCCACGTTCTGCAGGTACATGCAGATGCGCTCCAACCCGTAGGTGAGCTCCGCGGAGACGGGCTTGCAGTCGAAGCCGCCGCACTGTTGGAAGTAGGTGAACTGCGTCACCTCCATGCCGTCACACCACACTTCCCAGCCCAGGCCCCAGGCGCCGAGCGTGGGCGACTCCCAGTCGTCCTCGACGAACCGGATGTCGTGCTCCAACGGGTCGATGCCAATCTTCCGCAGCGACTCCAGGTACAGCTCCTGGACGTTCTTCGGCGCCGGCTTGAGGATGACCTGGAACTGGTGGTGCTGAAACAGGCGGTTGGGATTCTCTCCGAACCGGCCGTCCGCGGGACGCCGCGAGGGCTGCACATACGCCACGTTCCAGGGTTCCGGGCCCAGGGCACGCAGGAAGGTGTACGGGGCCATCGTGCCCGCGCCGACCTCGACATCGTAGGGCTGCGTGTTGATGCACCCCTGGTCGGCCCAGTGCTTCTGGAGCGTGAAGATAAGGTCCTGAAAATACATAGCGCGCGGACCCTAGTGACGGGGGTCCGGAGCGTCAAGGACGGCGCTCACTCCTTGTACGGTGGGAGATCCGCCAGCCGGATTTGAATCTTCGTCTCCTCGCCCGGCTTGATGGGAGCCGACAGGAGCCGGCTCACCGACTCCACCCCCGTCGGGTCCACCACGCGCAGGCGGTAGACCCCCACGGGGAGCGGGAATTTCTTCAGGGGCGTGGTGCCCAGCTCCGTGGCGCCGTCGAACACGGCCGCCCGCGGCACCGTGTAGAGGGTCATCCACCCCAGTCCCGCCTTCGCGGCCCCCTTCGCCGTGCTGGTATCCAGCACCTCCGCCATTCCCTCGGGGTCCTGCGTCACCGTGGTGACGGGCTCGGCGGCCGGCGGGGCCGCCGCCACGCGGGGCGCTGGCTCACGCGGAGGTGGGCTGGCCTGCGCGGGCGGCGCGGCCTTGGCGCTGGCAGGTTCGGCCTCGGCCTTCGGGGCGGCCGCCCGGCGTGCCGGCGAAGAGGCGCCTTCCTTCGCCTTCCGCCCGGGCGGGGCCTTCGTCGGAGCCTTGGCCTCGGGCGCGCCTTCCACCGCCTCTTCGTCCGAACCTTCGCCACCAGCGGCCTGCTCGGCCTCGGCGACAGCCTGGGAAGGCTCGGCCCGACGGAAGCCCGGCGGCGGGCCCGCCTGCTGCGGTGGCCAGGGCTGGTTCGCGGGGTCCTCCGCTGGCGGCGGATTCAACTCCGCGCTCACCCACGCCTTGGCGGCTTCGAAGCCCGGCAGGAGCTGCGCACGCACGGCAGGCAGCGTCGCAGCCCAACCGAGGCCTCCCAGCAGGAGGAGCAGGAACAGCCGGCTCGCCCAGCGCGACGGCGGACGGGCGGCGGGCGTCTCCACCGGCGTGTCCGAGGCCCGCGACGTATCGAGGCGCGCCGACCGTCCGGAGGCCCGAGCACCGTCCGCGCCGGGCCGCTGGGGCCGGGAACGGAAGCGCTGCGTCTGGAGATCGCTCGGCTCGTCGAGAGCTTCGGGCTCGGCCGGGGCCTCCTGCCGGGCAGTGGGCCGCGGCCGAGGTGTACGCGCGGCCGGCGCGCTGTCCTGACCTCCGCGCGGTGTGCGCGAAGTCGGAGGCGCCACTTCACTGGTCCGGCGCTGAGGGGCGGGCTTGGGCGCGCTCCCGTTGCCGGCGCCTGAGGTGCCACGCAAAGCCACGCCGCCCTCCGCCGGACGGCGCTGGGGCACGGGCTTGGGCGCGCTCGAATGCGGGGCCGAGGGCGAACCAGGCCGGGCGCGCGGGGCCGGCATCTGCGACGTGGGGGCGGAGTCCGCGCTGTCCTCCTGCTGGAGGGCACCCGCCGCCTCGCTGACGCGGGCATCCTCCGCGCGGCTGGCCAGCTCCAACAGCGTGCGCGTCTTCTGGCGCTTGTCGGCGAAGAGGTCGCCCATGACGGCGGTCATGCCGTCCTCGTCGAAGAGCTCCGAGCCGAGCGCCGCTTCAATGGCGCGCGCCATCTCCCGGCAGTTGGTGAAGCGCTGGGACACGTCCCGGGACAGCGCTCGCGTCACCACGGCTTCCAAGGCTTCGGGGACATCCGGGTTGATGCCGCGCAGCGGAGGCACGTCGGCCTCCACGATCTGCATCATCACCGCCGCTTCGTGCGGCCCGCTGAACAACCGCTGGCCACTCAGCAGTTCGTGCAGCATGACGCCCACGGAGAACAAGTCACTGCGGCCATCCAGGGTGGCCACGCCTCGGACCTGCTCCGGGGACATGTAGCCACTGGTCCCCTTCACCGTCCCCACCTGAGTGCGCCCCAACCGCCCGCGCGCCTTGGCGATGCCGAAGTCGATCACCTTCACGACGCCGTCGTAGGTGAGCATCACATTCTTCGGAGACACGTCGCGGTGCACCACCACCGCGGGCCGACCCGACGGGTCCGTGAAGTGGTGCGCGTAGTGCAGGCCCAGGCAGGTATCGCGAATCACCCGCCCGACGAAGCCGAGCGGCAACGGGTAGCCCTGGCGCGTGGAGGCCTTCACCACCTGCTCCAGGTTCTGCCCGGGCAGGAACTCCATGGCGAGGTACAGCTCGCCGCCCTCCTCGCCCAGGTCGAAGACCTGACCGATGTTCGCGTGCGAGAAGGCCGCGGTGATGCGCGCCTCATCCAGGAACATCTGGACGAATTGCTCGTCCTTCTTGATGTCCGGGAGAATCTGCTTCACCGCGACGAACTTGCGAAATCCCCCAGGCCCCGAGGTGTAGGCCAGGAACAGCTCCGCCATCCCTCCCATGGAGAGGCGCGTGAGGATTTCGTATTTCCCGATGCGCCGCCCCCGATCGGGATCGTCACCGGCGCCACCCTGCATGGACATTCGGCGCGGCATCTTAACGCCCGCATGG
This sequence comes from Myxococcus virescens, assembly GCF_900101905.1. Classification (NCBI taxonomy): domain Bacteria; kingdom Pseudomonadati; phylum Myxococcota; class Myxococcia; order Myxococcales; family Myxococcaceae; genus Myxococcus; species Myxococcus virescens. The sequence continues at coordinate 93,809 of NZ_FNAJ01000020.1, forward strand.
GTCCGAGTCGACCTTCGTGACGCCCCCTTCCTCGACAAGCTGGAGGGGCTCCTGCACACCGCGTCGGGGACTGGCACCGGCTGGCCGCCTGCCCGTGCGCCGGCCGGAGTGTCCAATGGCCGATGGCCACATCGCGCGATTCCCCGTGACGGAGGGGGGCGTGTTCTCATACCAGCAAGTCAGAGTAGGAGGCTCATGGAAGACACCAACGGCTGCCCCGGACGTGCCAGGCGCATCGCATATTCCGGGCAAGGCGAATCCAAGCAAGACACCGCGGACCAGCTCCGGCTGTTGATTGAGAGCGTCACCGACCATGCCATCCTGACGCTCGACCTGGACGGGTACGTAGCAAGCTGGAACCCGGGCGCCGAACGCATCAAGGGCTACCGCGCGGACGAGATTCTGGGGCAGCACTTCAGCCGCTTCTATCCGCCCGAAGCCGTGGCGCGGAACCGGCCGCGGTACGGGCTCGACGTGGCGACGCGTGAGGGCCGCTTCGAGGAGGACGGCTGGCGCGTCCGCAAGGACGGCAGCCGCTTCTGGGCCAACGTCGTCATCACCGCGCTGTATGACGAGACCGGGCAGCTGCGTGGCTTCGGCAAGGTGACGCGCGACTTCACCGCCCGCTATCAGGCCCAGGAGCAACGGGAGATGGAGCGCCTCCGGGAGGCCCTTCGCATCCGTGACGACTTCCTGTCCGTGGCGTCCCACGAGCTGCGCACCCCGCTCACCCCGCTGCAACTGAAGCTGACGGCCATGCGCCGCGCCGTCGACAGCGCCCCGGGAGGCATGCTGCCGAGCGAGCGCGTGGGGCGCGACCTCGACGTCGCCGTCCGCCAGGTGCGCAAGCTGGTGGAGCTGGTGGACGACCTGCTTGACGTGTCACGCATCAGCGTGGGCCAGCTGACCCTGGAGCGTGTGCCCGCGGACCTCACGGCCCTGCTTCGAGAGGTCGTCGCCCGCTACCTGCCACAAGCCAGCCAGCTCGGAAGCACCGTGGAACTGGACGCGCCGGCGCCCGTGCAGGGCGAATGGGACACACGCCGGGTGGAGCAGGTGATGACCAACCTCCTCTCCAACGCGCTCAAGTACGGAGGGGGCAAGCCGATTCACGTCAGCCTGCGCGCGGAAGGCGGCCTGGCGCTGCTGAGCGTTCGCGACGAGGGCATCGGCATCGCGCCGGAAGCACTGCCCCACGTCTTCGACCGGTTCATGCGGGCCGTGTCCGGCCGCAACTTCAGTGGGCTGGGGCTCGGCCTCTTCATCGCCCACCAGGTCGTTTCGGCGCACGGGGGCGACATCCAGGTGTCCAGCGTGCCGGACAAAGGGAGCACGTTCAGCGTCCGGCTCCCGCTCGGCCCCACGTAGACACACGCCATGGGACGTCCCTGTCAGGCGCTCAGCGCACGCACCCGGCCCGCGAGGTTCTGGGTGAAGAGGCGGAAGATGCGCAGCGCCGCCGCCTCGTGCGTGTCCACGAAGCGCTCGAAGTCGACACGGCTGATGCGCAGCGCCCGCACGGAGGTCCGCGCACGGACATGGGCGGACACGGGCCCATCCTGCACCAGGGAGATTTCCCCCAGGTACGCCCCGGGCCCCAGCGTATTGAGGTGCCGGGCGTCCTCCTCGGGGCCACTGAAGACGTCCACGGAGCCGTCCATCAAGACGAAGAGCCCCAGGCCGGGCGCGCCCTTCTCCAGCAACACGGCGCCGGGCGCGATGACGACCTGACGCGCCAGCCGGTAGAGGTCCTTCATGTCCTCCAGGGACAGCTCGCCGAAGATGGGGATGGCCTTGAGGAACCGGTACCCGTTCGCCGCGGGCGCCGACGCGCCTCCGGAACGGCGAATGAGCATGGCCTCCGCTTCCGCCTCCATCCCCATGCGGCGCAGCAGCCGGGCCTTCTCCGTCACCAGCGCCGGGTCCCCGCGCGCATCCTCCGAGCTGCTCACCGCGTCCGCGAGCACTGCCAACGCCCGGTGCGTGAAGCCCTCCGCGTCCAGCAACTGGCAGATGCGCAGCACCGCCTCCACGAAGCGCGGGTCCTCCGCGCGCACGCCTCCGAGCGCTTCTACCTCCGCGTGCGCCTGCCCCAGCTCCCGGTAGAGCGTGGCCGCCTCGAAGGGACGGTCCAGGCGCACCAGGCACTGCGCCATGGCTTCGCGGGAGCCCAGCTCCTGGTAGATGGCCAGCGCGCGTTCCAGCGCCCCCCCTCGCTCGAAGGCAGCGGCGGCGCGCTCGGCATCACCCGCTCGGAGGTAGCTCTCCGCGGCGGCCATGTACTTCCCACTCTGGAAGTAGAGGTCCCCGGCGGTGGCGTCCTCGCCCTGGCCATCCATCAGCCGGGCCGCGCCCAGGAAGTCCCGCGCGCGCCGCAACACCTCGACGAAGCCACGGCGCTCCTTCGCCGGCCCCTGTTCAGCTTCGTGACGGATGCGCTCGCGCTGTGCATCGCCCAGCTCCTCGTAGAGCTGTGCCGCCCGGTCCGTGTCCTCCAACTCGACCAGAGAGCGCACCGCCCGGAGGGCACCCTCCACGGGCGTGCGCAGCCGCCCGCTCCCCTCGCCCTGGCCACCTGCTGACTCTGTCATGTCGGGTCTCCCGTTCCGGTGAGACCGGCCAGCATGGGCGCTGCCAACGCGTTGCGCCCCGTCCCGGCCTGCCCCCTCTTCTCCCAGAGCCTCGCATTGAATTGCCGGGCCTGCCAACGCCCGCCACGAAAACGCGGGCGTCAGTCCGCGTCCCGCGCCCGCTCCGCCAGCTGCCGCTGGGAGGCAGTCCTCCGCCACGCGTCCTCCAACAGCTGGCGGACCAGTGCCGGACGCGCCGCGGCAACGCGCACGAGCAGGTACTCGGGGTACCCCGCGTAATGGTCGGTGATGTAGCAACTGTCTGGCTCGGCCTGCATGAGGACGTCCCGCACGCCGGGCTCCACCTTCACCACCAGCGACTCGCCGTCCTCATGGAAGCGGGCGATGAACTTCTTGCGCACGCGGAACGAGGGCGTCCCGAAGGACGTGCCCTCCTCCATCCCCGGCAGGGACAGCGCCAGCGCGCGCACCGCGTCGAACGTCAGCCCCTGCGTACCCCCACCGCGAATCGCGCGGCGCCTGCCCCGTGTCGCCATGGCGCATTCCTACCAGAGCCCGGGGCAAACACGGCAGGTCGCGCGCCATGTTGAGACTCCATCCCGTGGAATGTCAGACATGATTTCATCCCCGGGCGGATGTGGCGATGTGATGACCCGAGGTGTCATGTCTGTGATTTCATCAGCACGTTCGTCCGCGCCGACACGTGGGGTCCGCGACGCTCCGAGTCCGCTGTGACACAGCACCTCTCAGCCGAGAAGGCCCAGACAGCCGCGACTAGCGGAAATCCCGGAGCCGCCGCGCCTCCGCGCGGGACCTGCCTCGCTCCCAGAGCGGGCGGCCAACAACCACCCCCAATCAAAATGAGCCCAGGAGAGAACCGTTCGGATGTCGGCTCCCGTGATATCTTGACTTCCATGTCTGCACTGGACCGGGCTCATGCCGCACCCTCCTCGCCGGACGTGAAGGGCGAATCGCAATGGAGGACGGAAGTCGAAGGAAAGGGTGACACGCCGCTGCACGTCACGCTGCCCTACGAGCACGCACGCCGGGGCTATGACGCCTCCACGGTGCGCCGGTTCCGGCTCACGGTGGCGGAAGGTCCGAACATGGGGGCGACGTGGGAGTCCACGGGTGACACCTGCTCGGTGGGCTCGCACCCGCTGAACGACTTCGCCGTGGAGGACTCCACGGTGTCCCGGTTCCACTGCGAGGTGCGCATCGGACCTCGGGGCCCCCAGGTGAAGGACCTGGACAGCCTCAACGGCGTCATCGTCGACGGGGTGCAGGTGGTGGAGGGCGTGCTGCGCAGTGGCAGCCTGCTGCGCCTGGGCCGCGTGGTGCTGCGCTTCGACTTCAGCGCGGAGAACAACCGCCTGCCGCTGTCGGAGAACTCGCGCTTCGGCACGCTGGTGGGCGCCTCCGTGGCCATGCGGGGCTGCTTCGCGATGATGGAGCGCGCGGCGGGCCGCGATGTGACCGTGCTGCTCGAAGGCGAGACGGGCACCGGCAAGAGCCAGGCCGCGCTGGCCATCCACCAGGCAAGCCCCCGGCGCGACGCGCCCTTCCTCATCGTGGACTGCGGCGCCATCCCCGCGCACCTGTTGGAGAGCGAGCTGTTCGGCCACGAGAAGGGCGCGTTCACCGGCGCCGTCCAGCGGCGCGCGGGCGTCTTCGAGGAAGCCGACGGCGGCACCGTCTTCCTGGACGAGATTGGCGAGCTGCCCGCGGAGCTGCAGCCCAAGCTGCTGCGCGTGCTGGAGAACCGCGAGATTCGCCGCGTGGGCAGCAACACGTATCAGCCGGTGAACGTGCGCCTCCTCGCCGCCACGCACCGGGACCTCCGCGCGGAGGTCAACGCGGGCCGGTTCCGCTCCGACCTCTTCTTCCGGCTCGCGGTGCTGCGCCTGCTGCTTCCACCACTGCGACAGCGTCCGGAGGACCTGCCCATGTTGGTGGAAGGCATCCTCGACCTGCTCGGCGCGGACCGCGAGCGCACGGGCGCGCTGCGCACGCCGGACTTCCTGGCCAGATTGCGGCACGCGGCGTGGCCCGGCAACGTGCGCGAGCTGCGCAACTACCTGGAGCGCTGCCTCGTCTTCGAGGAAGCAGTCGAGCTCTCCGAGGAAGAGGCCCACCGCTCCGGCCCACCCGAGGTGGACCCCTCGCAGCCGTACGCCGACCAGCGCCGTCACGTCGTCGATGACTTCGAGCGCCGGTACCTGCGCGCGCTGCTGGAGAAGCACCAGGGCAAGGTGGCCCAGGCAGCCGTCACCGCGGGCATGGACCGCGTCCACCTGTACCGCCTGCTGCGACGCCACGGCATCAAGCCGTGAGCCTCACCGCGGGCGGCTGACGCGCCAGCACCCCAGTCCCGCGGCGGACACGGGTGTCGCCAGGAAGGCCGTTTCCAGGCCCTCGAGAGCACGCGCGGTCGCCACCAGGTCCGTTCCTGGTGGCTCCGCGACCCAGCCCGGCAGGTGCAACAACCCGCCGCCGCTGTCCTCGCGAGGCAGCTCCGCGACGTGAACGGTGATGGCCAGGTCCACCGGGCGCGGCGCCTCGCTCGCCGTCACGAACTCCACCAGGGCCAGCGCGGCGTGCAGCACTCGCGCTCGCGCGGCCTGCTCCGCCCCTGCTTCCGGCGGCAGCGGCGCGAAGGCCAGCAGGCAACCGCTCCCCTCCAGCCGCACGTCCAGCCCCGCGGCGCGCGCGGTCCCCCCCACGCGCTCCAGCAACGCATCCAGCCGCTCCAAGGACGAAGGTTCCACCGCGCCGTGGAGCCGGGCTTCCGCGTACAGCGCCACGGCGAGCGTGGGCTGGTCCTCCGTGGGGCTGCCCTTCACCGCGCGCCGGAGCGCGTCGAGCCAGGCATCGATGTCCGGGTATCGGTCCTCGCGCCGCTTCCCCATGCTGCGCAGCACCACGGCATCCAGTGCGGCAGGCACCGGGGCGCGCTCACTGGGCCGAGGAGGCGGCGCATTCAGGTGCAGGTCCTCCACCTCGTGCCGGGTGGCGCCCTGGAAGGGCGGCTGCCCGGTGATGAGTTGGAAGAGCAGCACGCCCATCGCGTACAGGTCCGTGCGGGCGTCGGGCGGCTCGCCGCGAATCTGTTCGGGCGCCATGGACAACGGCGTCCCCAGGGAGACGCCCGTCAGCGTGAGCGTGGACGCGCCCGGCGCATCCGGCGTCAGCCCCTTCGCCACGCCGAAGTCCACCAGCTTCACGCGCGGCGCGCCACCGCCCGTGCTCAAGCGCACCACGTTCTGCGCCTTCAAGTCCCGGTGCACGACACCGGCCTGGTGCGCAGTGCGCAGCGCGCCGCCCACCTGCTCCAGCACCTCCAGCGCCTCTCCCGGCGACAGCGGCCCGCGCGAAGCCAGCTCCGCCGCGAGGTCCCTCCCCTCCAACCACTCCATCGCGATGAAGGGCCGCCCGTCCGCGAGCGTGCCGTAGCCAAGCACGTCGACGATGTGCGGATGGCTCAACCGCTGGAGCGTCTCCGCCTCCCGGCGGAAGCGCCGCAGGGAGACGTCCGAGGGCTGCGGGAGCAGGACCTTCAGCGCCGCGAGCGCCCACGTGCGGACATGTCGGGCACGGTAGAGCGTGGAGACAGGCCCCCGGTAATGGACCTGCTCCACCAACCAGTCCGATACCAGGGCGCCGACGCCCAGCTCCTCGCCATAGAGGGCCTCTTCGTCACCCGATGCCATGCGGCAGAGGGCCTACTTCTTCCGAGGGAAGGGAAGGGGCAGCTCCTCCCCCGTAGGCAGCGGCTTGACCGTCCCCGAGGTACGCCCGCAGGACTGGGTGCGCATCTCCTTCGCCACCGTGTCACACGGGGCATGGAGGTAGGTGGTCACCGACTGCTTCCACAGCACGTTGTCATCGTCGTGGCACGCCTCGTAGTCGCCATCCCTCGGCGTGAGGGGCCCATCCAGGATCTCGCACTTACCGGCCACGGGCGGACTGAGGGACGTGAAGCAGGACCCCGTCACGCGCGCGGCACAGTTGGAGCCCGACGAGGGCAGCGCGCAGACGCGGTTCGCCGCGTACGCCGCCCCGCTCGACCAGGCCGGGTCGTAGCAGGAGAACATCTTCCGGTAGATGGATCCGCGCACGATGACGTCGGCGCCCACCACCACGTACCGCTTCTTGTCCCCATCCCCCATTTCCACGACGTCCACCTCCGCCCCCAGCTCGTTCGGCAGGAAGATGTTTCCGTAGAATGCGCCCTCGCGCACGGAATAGACCTGCTGCTCGGACAGGCCATAGGTGGACGCGGAGTCCGGATACGCCTCGACGTTCGCCAGCCATTCCACGGTCGTGCTCGAAGCTGGCGCGGTCATCACGCTGTAGTAGCCCCCGGCCGGGCAGGTGAAGGAGACCACCGGCACGGCGGGCGACCCCGCGCAGCTCCCTGTCGCCTCGCCCAGGTTGCGCGCGTCGAGATGGTCACACCCCGCGATGCCCTCGCACACCCGCAGGACCGTGGGCCCATTCACACTGGAGCCCACGATGGGAGACAGCCCCACGCAGGACAGCGGACCACCCGCCCCCACCACGACGGCCGTGGAAGGCGTGCAGCGGCCAACGCCATCTGGCGTCCAACCGCAGTCACGCTGCTCGCCTGATTCGCCCAGGACACAGTCCCCGAAGCTGGCCAGCGCATTGCCCGTGATGGGGACGTGCGTGGCCGGGCGCGTCTTCGCATCCAGCGTGTAGATGTTGGGTCCCGACGCGTAGAACTGGTGCTCGCCGCGCATGGACAGCTCCACGCGCCGACCCTCCGCGTTGTTGCGCGCCAGCACACAGGCGGAGACGCGCTCCAGGCAGCTCCGGCTCGGCGGGGAATCAGCCCAATCCGGGCAGAGCCCCGCCTGTCCAAGCCATTTCCGGATGCCGGGGCTGGGCTCCCGCGGGTCGTAATAGGCAACCTCCTGTTCGACCGTCAGCGCGCAGCCCACCAGGTACTCCATGAACCGCTGCGCATTGGGGTCATGCAGCCGTCGGCGCGTGTTCGCGTCGCCCAGCGTGGGGTGGAACAGCTGCACGAGCGCCGAGGTCCCCAGCAACAGGTTGGAGTCGGCGTTGGTGGAGATGGCGTTGAGCACCAGCGCCTGCGTCGTGAGCGAGTTGGCGATGCGAATCTCCGACGCCTGCGCCCCTACCGTGGGCGTCTCCTCTTCATGAGGCCCGGTTCCGCAGCCCGACAGGGCGAAAAACACGAGCGAGGAAACCGCCAACAGGCGAGGCGAACCAAGGGCCATGAGACGTCCTCCAAGAACGACGGAAGGAAGGAGAGCTGCCTCCCAGCAAGCATGTGCCGAGCCAGCCTGGGAGGTTGTATGCGGTGCCATGAGAGCAGATCTCCACGCAGCATTCGCGTAGCGCTTCACGTCACACTGCCACCGGACAGTGACATTTCTCGCTACACGTCGAAAAGGGCAACCCGCAGGGATTCCAGGCGGGCTCGCCACAGGGGAGCGCCCTCCTCCACCGCGCGCTCGGCCCGGACCACCCAGGTGCGCGCCTCGTCGGCACGTCCCGCCTGGAGCGCGCCCCGGGCGGCCTGGAGGAGAATCTCCGCCTTCTCATCCGCTGAAGCCAGGGTGTCCGCGTCGTCCGCCAGGGCCAGCCACGCCTCCCGCGCCGAGCCGCCGCCCCGTGCATCCTGGACCTGTAGCTCCACCAGCCTCCGCATGACGGCCGTGGGCGGCAGCGATTCAGGCGGACAGTGGGCGTCAATCCACCGGAGCTGCCGCGTCGCCTCCTCCAGGTCGCCCAGCGCGGCGGCCAAGCGCGCGAGCAGCAACGCATCCACCGGGACGGGGTGCTCACGGAAGAAACGCACGCCCAGCTCGTGAACACGCCGGGCCAGCGGCAGCGCCTCCTCCAGACGGCCTTGCATGTAAAGCACCTCGGCGAGGTTGAAGGTCGACCAGCGCTCCACCTGCGCATGGCCCAGCTCCCGTCCCAGCGCCATCGCGCGGCGCAGGTCCTCTTCCATCCGAGCCACATTCCCCAGGCGCAACCACAGCAACACACGGTTGATGAGCGTAGCGGCCCGGTGCAGGGCGTCCCCGGCCTGCTCGCAGCGCAGCAGTGCCATGTCGAAGCGGGTCGCGGCTTCGTCGGTCCGGTCCAGGAACGTGAGCGCCGAGCCCAGCAGCGCCAGCGACACCACGAGCGTCTCGTGGTCTTTCGCCCGCTCCGCGCCTTCCACCACGCCGGTCAGAACGCGCACGGCGGCGCCCCACTCCCCCAGCCGGACGTGGAGCCGGCCCCGGGCCAGCGAGCAGCGCAGGGACAGGCGAGGCTCATCCAGCCGCTCGATGCGCTCCAGCGCCTCACGTGTACAGGCCGACGAACCCTCCACGTCCTCCATCCAGTCGCGGGCGGTGGCTTCCTCCAGCAGCAACTCCACCTGCTGGGCCTCGTCACCGCAGGCCACGGCCAGTGCCCGCGCGGCGCCCAGGTCCGCCAGCCCCTCCCGGAAGCGCTGAAGCCGGTGACGGACGCGCCCACGCCCCGACAACGCCAGGGCCCGGCGCTCCACATCTCCCTCCGGCAGCAACGCGAGCGCGCGCGTGTAGTGCTGCTCCGCCTCGACGGACAGGTGCGCACGGCGCGCGGACTCCGCGAGCGAGAGGAATGCGGTGATGGCCTCCGCATGAGCACCACAGGCCGCGGCGTGGTGGGCCCAGCGACGGCGCTCGGCCATCCCGTCCCGGGGCGTGGCGCGCAGCGCCGCGGCGTGGAGGACGCGACGTGAGGAAGCCGGCAGCAACGCCTCCAGCGCCTCGCGCAGCAGGGGGTGACGGAAGGCGAAGTGGCCCGGGGCCGTGGGCCGCAACAGCCCCGAGCGCGCCAGCCGCCGGAGTCCGGCCCCCGCATCAAGCGACGTCACGCGAGCCATCTCCTCGCTCGGCTCCAGGTGTCGCAGGGCGGCGTCCACGCGGGACACCTCCACTTCCGTGCCCAGCACCGCGCAAAGCCGCGCCAGGATTCGGTGTGCCGCGGGGAGCCCGGCCAACGCCCGCGCGGCGAGTCGCTCGAAGAGCGGCGTCACGGAGACGTCCAGCAACGCGTCCGGCGCGATGTACCACCCGCCTCCTGGAGACGCCCGCAGGGCCCCCGCGGCCCGCAGCGCGCCCGCGAGCTCCACCAACGACAAGGGGACACCCTGCGCCAGTTGCTCCAACCGCGCCAGCACCGGCTCGGGGACGTGCTCGGCGGGGCGCAGCAGGTGCAGCAACAGGGAACGGCTCGCCTCGGGCGTCAGCGGCGGCAGTGCGATTCGCGCGACGCGAGCGCTGCGCTCGCCCAGGTGCGGTCGCAACCCGAGCAACGCGGGCCTCGCGGCGATGCAGACCCAGAGCGGTGCACGCACACCCGCCAAGGTGGCGACCTCCAGCGCATCCAGGCTGGTGGGGTCCGCCAGGTGCGCGTCGTCGATGAGCAACACACGAGGGGCCGCCTGCGCCTGCCGCTGGAGTCCCTCGGCGAGGCAGCGCGCGGCTGCGTGTCGCTCATCCGCGAGTGGAAGCGTGGGTGCCTGGACAACACGGGCCGGCTCGGCGGTGGCCCGAAGCGCGTCCAGCAGCGACTCCGAGGACGCGGCGTCCGGAGAGGGCGCGCGGAGCCGCACCACGAGGCACCGCCCCGCGGCCTCCAACCGGGTGGACAGTGCCTCCAGAACGCGGGACGTGCCGTGCCCCACGTCACCCGTGAGGACGCACAGCCCTGGGACACCCTCCTCGATGCAGCGCGATGCCTCGGCCTCCAGCGCCGCCAGGACGGCATCGCGGCCCGACAGGGGCGGTGCATCCGCGGAGGACGTGGCCGCGCCCCCGTCGTGCAATCGCAGGCGCGCGCCGTCGGGCGAGTGCTCCGTGGCGCCCGGCCCCAACCTGGCCGCGGCGGAGGCAGTGACGCGCGCTTCTCCCAGGGCGAGGTCTTCCGGCCACCAGTCTCCTGCGGACTCCAAGGCAGGCCCCGCGACCCGCGTGGTCGTGGCGCCCGGAAGAACGTGCAGCCGCGACAGGTGCAGGACGGTGGCGGCCTTGCCCTCCTCCATCAGCTTGCGCGCCACCAGTGCGCCTGCGCGAAGGTTGGCCTCGGCGGACAGGGACTCGGAGAACACGACCAGATAGCCCCGTGCACTGGCGCGCGCGAGCGTGCCGCCCTGAGGCTCGAAGGTCAGCCGAAGCACATCGACCGAGATGTCCGCGCGGACGCCCAGCAGCGCGCCCCACCGCTCGCCGGCCCCCGGCCCGGACGACGTGGGCACCGCGGCGGGCGCGCCCTCCGGCGGAGCCATGGACAGGGACTGGGTACACGCGGCATCGAAAGCGGCGAGCACATCCGAAGCCCGCGAGAAACGTTCGGAGGGCGCCTTCGCCAGACACCGCGACAGCACCGCGTCGAGCGCCGTCGGCACGGGCGCGCGCTCCGACACCCGGGCGGGGCGAAGGCTGACGTGCCCGTGGCGAATCTCCTCGGCGCCGCCGATGAAGGGCGGCGCGCCAGTGAGCAACTCGTACAGGAGGACGCCCAGGGCGTAGACATCCGCGGCAGCGCCGGCCTCGCGCGCGTCCAGACACTGCTCAGGTGCCATGTAATACGGCGTGCCCAGCCGCTGCCCCACGAGCGTCAATACCTCGGACTCCGGGCGCTCTCCGTCGTCAGGTGCGCCGAGGAACCGCGCGAGCCCGAGGTCCAACAGGCTGAGCGCCCCACCCTCACGCAGGAAGATGTTCTCCGGCTTGAGGTCGCGGTGGGCCACGCCCACGGCATGGACGCGCTCCAAGGCGGCGCAGAGGCCCCTGAGCAATTCGCGCACACGGGGCACGGACGCCGCGCCCGAGCCCGGCAACGCCGCCATCCACGCGGCGAGCGTCTGGCCATGCAGCCGCTCCATGACGAGGAACGGCCGCCCTCGGACAACCCCCGAGTGGTGGAGCGTGGGCGTCGTCGGCGCGCCGATGCGGCGGAGCGCGGCGGCCTCCCGGGCGAAGCGCTCGCGGTGAGGCGGCCGTCCCACCTTGAGCGCGACCTCACGGCCATCCTCCTCGCGGTAGGCGGTGAAGACGTGTGAGAAGCCGCCCGAGCCCAGCAAGGCCGCGGGGCTCAAACCTGGCACGTCCGGGAGCGGAAAGGGCTCGGCGTCAGGGCCAGGCGACGAAGCGCGCTGGCCATGCACAGGACACACCGCGCCGGTGGCGAGACGGCGGTGGCAGACCGGACAGCGCATGGGGTGAATCGAACGTTACCAGAGCGCCTGGCTCAGGACGATGACAACCCCCATCAACCCTTCGCCCGCGATGAGGCCGGCGGCCAGCGTCACCACCCGCCCCTCCTGCGCCCCTGGATTCGCCCTGCGGGCCAAGGCCGCCGCCACCCCGCCCAGGAAGAACCCCAGCGCGGTGGACGCCGGCAACAGACAGGCCAGGCCCATGCCCAGGGGAGACGGCACCCAGTGTCGCACCCGTTCGGGAAGCAGTCGCTCCATCAGCGTGAGGACAGCGGCGGCGAGCGCGGCCCAACCGAGCGCCGCGCGCGTGCCCGGCTCCAACCCCGAGAGGCCCGAAGCCAGCACCTGGGCGATGCTGGCGGTGACCGTGGCGGCGGGCGCGGGGAAGCGCTCGCCCCCCAGCGCCGAACGGTCCGGCACCAACAGGAAGAACAGCGGCACCACCGCGGCGGCTCCCACCGCGCAACCCACGAGCTGCGCCAGGAACACGCGGCGGGGATGGGCCCCCAGCAGGTGTCCCGTCTTCACGTCACTGAGGAGGTCCGCCGCGGACGACGCCGCGTTGACGGTGATGCCCGCGGTGGCAAGGTTCGCCTCCACGTTGCGCGGCAGCAGCACGCCATAGGTCATCTGCGTCACCTGCCCCAGCGGGCCCACGGGCGTGACATCCGTCTCCCCCGTGACGCGGCAGGCGATGAGACACAGCACGAATGACAACGCCACCGCGAGCGCGGCGTGTGGCAGCGGAACGCCAAAGCCCACCTTGGCCACGGCGAGCGTGGCGGGCGTCAACACGACCAGCCCCGCCAGCAGCCAGCGTCCCGGCACCTGAAGCGCGTCCACCGGATGGGGCGCCACGGAGGGACGTTTGAAGAGTCCCTTCAATGCGCGCCCCAGGACGCGGCCCTCCAGCGCGAAGTGCAACAACGACGCGGTGGTGAGCGCCGCCGTCCCAGGCCAGAGACTCCAGGCGAGGAAGTCTCCCTCTGGAAGCAGCAGCCCCGAAGCGAACACGCGTGGTGCCACGACTCCGTGGATGAGCAGCGCGCCCAGGAACCAGGACGCCGTGAGCCGCAGCCCCAGCAGCGCGCCCGCGCCCAGCGGAAGCAGACTCGTCTCGAAGCCGAAGCCCAGGCGCTCCAGCGACATCCCGCTCAGCGTTCCGGGGAAAGGAAACACGTAGGGAAGGCGGCCCAGCCCATCCCGCACCAGGGTGACGAGCGCGGCGATACCTCCCCCCAGGCCCAGCATCGACAGCCGCGGACGGGACGACGCGCCCGTGGTGTGAAGCGCACGGATGGTCGCCGCCGCGGCCGTGCCCGTGGCGAACGGAAGCTGCTCATGGTCCACCAGCTTGCGCTTGAGAGGCACCGCGAAGAGCACGCCCAGCGCGGACAGGAGGAAGGTCCATGCGAGCAGCGCCCACCCGGGGGGATGACTGCCCGTCGTGAGCAACCACGCGCCCTGAACGGACACCAGGGCGCCGCCCGTCGCATAGCCCGCGGACGACGCCACGGCCTGCGCGGAGCACGTCTCCAGCGGCGAAAGCGGAGCACCCGCGACGCCCGGCGCCACGCGCCGCATCGCTCCGTGTGCCGTGTGCGCGAGCAACGCGGCGGTGATGGCCACGGGAAAGGCCACGGCCATCTTCAGGCCCGCATAGAGGTTGGTCGCGCAGGTGACGGCACCAATGCCACTTCCGAGCAGCACCGCCCGCAGGGTGAGCTGCGGCACCCGGTCCCCCTGGAAGACCTCGCGCAGCCAGAAAGTGTCCAGGGCCTCGGGGGAATCCCCTGGGATTCGCAGCAGCGTCAGCGGTGCCTGCGCCGGTGTCACTTCCTCGGAGGCAGCTTGGGGGACGGACTGAGACATGGGCCGCTCCATCTTTTCATTCCGGGGCCATCGGGGACGAGCCCCCTTCCCCATTCGCCACCACGGGACGCAGGCGCTGTACGCCCAGCATCAGGAGGTACCGGTCAGCGACACCGGGCAGGTAGCGCTCCAGGTGGAGCCCATCGGGACGGAATCCCAATTCGGCCAGGAAGCGGAACACGCGATGCGCGGCCTGGTCATCACGGACGGCGCACTCCAGCGTCGCGAACAGGGTCGGCGCCATCTCCTGCCGCCGGCTCCCGGGAGGCAGCCGCCTGCGGGGTTTGATGCGAAAGCCCACCTCGCCCAGGAGCTGCCCGTCCACCACGTCGAGCGTGCGGACGTACCCACTCGTCAGCACGGGGATGCCGCGGCGCTCGAGTTCCTTCTTCCACCCCGGCACCGCGGCGCGGAACGCCAGGGGCCCCGGGGGAGCAGTGACGGGGAACCACACGAGCACGGACGGCTCGACCCAGTGCTCCAGATGGACCCGCGGCCCCGACGACGCGCCGAGCCCCCGGAGGTACTGGTCGGCCAGTTGGAGCGAGAGCAGCCGCGCGGACAGGTCCTGCCGCCACGACAGGAGCATCGTCTCGCGCGCGCGTGCGTCCTTTCGGAGGAACTCACGGATGGCGGAGAGGGAGATGCCCGCGGCGCGCAGGCTACTGATGAAGCGTGCTTCACCGACCTGCCCGGGAGAATAGGCGCGGTAGCCATTCGCGCGCCGTGCGGAGGGCAGCAGCAGGCCCTTGCGCTCATAGAAACGCAGCGCGCTCGGTGCCAGGCCACATCGGTCCGCGAACTGGGAAATCGTCAGCATCCGGCGGCTTTCCCCTTGAGGTTGAACCAGCTTCAAGGTGGAGGGTTCGGAAACCATGAACGTTTCCATCGTCTCCCGAGGAGAAATCAAGCTGGTGGGCATCAAGGTGGTCGGCCGGCGCAGCGAGCTGAGCCACCGCGTCCCGCTGGCGTGGCTGGAGCTCCTCTCTCGCCTGGATGGACTGCCCGGAGTGGTGGACCGCGACGTGTTCCATGGCTGCGTGCCGGGCAGCGACCACGAGCAGCCGGGCGATGACCCCGTCTACCAGTACTGGGTCACCACCGAGGTCCGAGGCCTCGACGCCGTCCCAGAAGGCCTGAAGACCCTGACGATTCCCGCGCGCGACTACGCCATGACGCCGGTGCTGGGCACGGTGGATGCCATCAACGCGGCCTACGGCCGGCTGGCGAATTGGCTTCAGTCGGAAGACAGGCGCTCAGACCCTGCCGCCTACGTGCTGGAGCGATACGACCAGCGTCGACAGCCCGTGACCCCGCCGTACGAGCGCTTCGACTACGAACTGCTCACACCCCTGGCGCCCTGAGCGACGTCTCCCAGTCACCGTCAACGAGGAGCACGAGCGCGGGCATCGAGCAACTGCCCGCGTCAAACCATGCGCACGACAACAGACGACTGTTCGTCGGACGCGACGACACCACCGTCACAGCGCTATGCGCGCGACCTGTCCGGACGCGACGGCATGACCTGAGCCAGCACCTCCGCTCGGGGAAGCCCCTCCACCGCACCGAGCTTCTCCACGACACGGGACCCGACCTCACACGCGAACGTGGCCAGCGCCACCAACTCCTCACCGGTTGCATCGCGCAGCGCCTCAGCGCCGCCGAACCAGCGCACCAGCCCCTGCAGCAGGCCCGCGACGAAACCATCGCCAGCACCGGTGGTGTCGACGACGCGCGTCTGGGGCGCCGCGACGTGGATGCGCTCCCCCTTCCATTGCAGCAGCGCGCCACGCTCGCCCAGCGTCACCACGGGCAGCGGCACGCCCATCGCGGCCAGTCGCGTCAGCGCTTCGTGGGGCACCTCCGTCCCGGTGACGAAGCCAATCTCCTCTTCGGAGAGCTTCACCACGGTGCACAGCGGCAGCATCCGCGCCAGCAGGCCCTTCAGGAGAGACGTGTCCTCCCACGCATGCAGCCGCAAGTTGGGGTCACAGCTCACGATGAGCCCCGCGTCGCGAGCCAACCCCAGCATCCGCACCGCGGCCTCCTGCGCCTCCGGCCACTGGAGCGAGTTGGAGCCGCAATGCACCGCCTTCGCCCCCGACAGGAACGCCGCGTCGACATCCGCGTGTCCCAGCAGGAACTCCGCGGAGCGTGTCCGGAAGAAGGTGAAGCTGCGCTCGCCCTTCCCATCCAGGGAGATGAACACCAGCCCTGTGCGAGCCTCCGCCGTCTGGCGCAGGTGACTCACGTCCACGCCTTCCGCCGCCAATCGCTCGCGAAGGAAGTGACCGAACTCATCCGCGCCCACCACGCCCAGCATGGCCGGACGCAGCCCCAGCCGGGCCAGCCCCACCGCGACATTCGCCGGCGAGCCACCGGGGCACGGATGCCACGCGGGGACGTCGCGCACGCGGTGCCCTGAAGCCGCCGGGAGGAAGTCCACCAACGTCTCACCAAAGCACACGACATCCAGCGGCGGCATGCGCCCCTCGCTTCCGAACTTCGTCAATCCAGGCCCACCTGGGCCATGAAGTCCACGCTCTTGAGGCGGCGACCCAGGTGATGGGCAATGAAAACGTTGAGCAGGCCGCGAGCACGCGCGCGCAAGTCCGGCGGCAGCGGCGTGCGCGCCCCTTCCTGGAGAGCGCGCAGGCCCGACAGCAGCGCCACCGGCACCGCCACGGACTCGCGAGCACGGGCTCCACACGGCTCACACACCGCGCCGCCATGGGCCTGGTCGAAACGAGGCCGCTCACCCGGAGCGCCGCCACACAGCGAGCACGAATCAAACCGAGGCATCAACCCCGCGTGCGCCAGCGCGGACAGCTCGAAAGCCAAGAGCGACGTGGGCCCGGCCTCCTTCGCATCCAGTCGCGTCAGGTACGACTCCAACAGGGCGAACAGCTCCGGCTGCGGCTCATGGTCCCGCGTCAGCTCGCGGCACAGCTCCACCGCGTACAAGGCCCGGGCAATCAGGGACAGGTCCTCGCGCGCCGCATAGAAACCCGCGACGATGTCCGTGCCGTCCAGCCGCACCGTGCTGCCGCGCGTCTCCACGATGTGCACGCGAAGCCGCATGAACGGCTCCAGCGCGCCGGCGAAGCGCCGCTTGCTCTTGCGTGCGCCCGCGGCGAAGGCCGTCAGCTTCCCATGCTCGCGCGTCAGCAAGGTGACGAGCCGGTCGGACTCGCCATAGTCCACCGAGGACAGCACGAGCGCGTCGTCGTCGTATCGCTCCATGGAGATGCTTCAACGCGCGAGCGGATTGGGAAGCTTTCCGCTCAGCACCAGGAACAGGTACACGCCCAGGAGCAGGGCCGCCAGCAGCACGGACAGCCCCACGTAGGCCCGCTTGCGCCGCTCCTGCTCCAACTGCACGGGAGATGGCGCCGGGACGGACTTGTCCACCTCCTCGTAGCGCAGCACGGCCTCTTCCGGAGACATGCCGATGACCTGCGCGTACGCGCGGATGTAGTTCACCACGAAGATGCGCGAGGGCAGCCGTTCCACCTGACCGGCCTCGAGCGCGGTGATGAGCGTGGGAGGAATCTTGGTCTCCCGCGCGACGTCGTCACGCGAGAGCCCTCGGAGCTCTCGCTGCTGGCTCAGGTATTTGCCGAAATCGACGTGGTCCACGGGTCCCCAGATACCCAACGCGCTAGAGCTTTTCCAGCAGCCTCCGGCAGTCGTCCTTCAGCACCTGTTCACCAGCTTTCGCCTTGGTCTCACAGGTGGCGAAGGCTGCCTTCGCCGCATCGACCTGCCCCAGCTTCGCCTGGCAGACGCCCTCACGCATGTACGCTTCCGCCACATCCGGGCAATTCTCGCGGTAGTGCGTGAACTGGCGGCACGCCTCGGAGGTGCGCCCCGTCTCGTCGTAGATGAGGCCCAGGTTCTTGTAGCCCAAACAGAAGTTGGGGTTGGTCGTCACCGCGGCCTTGATGCTCTCCACCGCGCGGTCCGGCTCGCCCTTCTTGTAGTACGCCCACCCCAGGTTTCCCTGGGCGATGAAGGGCGTCGGGTAGAGCATGTCGTTGAGGACCAGCTCATAGAGCTTGATGGCGTCGTCGTAGCGGCCCTGGTCCAGGTGCACGTTGGCGAGGTTGGTGCGCGCCTCGGAGAAGTCGGGGCGAACCTCCAGCGCCTTGGTGTAGTGCTTGACGGCCTCGTCGGGACGGCGAAACGCCAGGTGCAGCAGGATGCCCATGGCGTTGTTCGCGTCGGGGTAGTCCGGGTCGTTCTTCAGCGACACCTGCAGCTCGCGCAGCGCCTCCTGGAGCTCGCCGGCCTGCTGGGCCTGCAATGCCAGGTCGTAGTGAATCTCGGCGCTCCGCTTCTCCTTCTCCGTGGGCGTGTGGGAACAACCGGAGGACACCAGCAGCAGCGCGAGCGAACAGGACGCGTTGGAAAGGCGGAACATGGGGAGCGGCTCTCGACGAGGGTGAGGGGGCGGTGACTCAGAAGGCGGCCAGGAAGCGGCCCAGGGTGGTGGTGACGTTCTTCTTCTCCTCGGCGCGCGCAACCACGGCGGGCACGAGCGTCGGGTCCTTGAAGAACACCGGCAACGTCTTGAGCTGCTCGTCCTGCTGCTCGGGGGCCATCGCGCGCCAGTTGGCGTCGTCCATCATGAACCCGAGCGACTCCACGAAGGCCAGCGCGTCCCCCTCGTCATCGCGGTACTCATCCGCTGACACGTTGCGCCGGCCGGACAGGTACACCGCGCAGTCCGCGGCCTCCGCCAGGTACAGGTACACGAAGACAGCCGCGGTCCCCTGCCCTCCCCGGAGGCCCACGACAAAGGCCTGCGCCGGTCCGGCCTGCTTGCCCGGAATGGCCACGTGCGGCGCGTTGAGGGAGGTATGCAGCGCCAGGATTTGCTCCCGCGTGGCGGGCAGCCCGCGGTAGCGCTCGTCGAGGTTGAACACGGTTGTCTCCGTTACCCGAAGCCCCACACCCGTCAGCGCGTGGTGAGGGTGAACTCCTGCGTCGCATCCTGCGTGTCCGCCGCCGTCTTCTGGAAGCGGAGGATGGGATTGTCGATCATCACGTTCCCGCCGCCCTCGTTGCCCTCGCCAATAATGACCCGAAACACGTGGGCAGGCGAACTGCTGCGCGCGTCCCCGGCGTTTCCCTTCCGGGCGATGAACGTCACCTTGTTCGCCCCCGGCCGCAGGTTGCGGGTGATGTCCACCACCACCTGGTCCTCGTTGCCTCGCAGCTTGCGCAGCCACGTGGAATTGATGAACACGTCGATGTCGTACCCCGTCATCCCCGGCACCGTCTGCTCCGTCACCAGCCAGTAGCGCTGGGTGAGGCGCCCGGGGGCCGAGGGCGCGCCAGGCGCCTGCTGCGCCACGGGAGGCGCCTTCGCGGCGGGGGCGGCCGGCCCCGGGGCGGCGGGCGCCGGTGCCTGGGGTGACGCGGCGGGGGCCGGAGGCGTCACCGCCGTCACACGGGCCGCGTAGCCCGGCGCGTCGATGTGCACGTTCCCGGCCTCGTCGATGCGGACGGTGGCCTTCTCGAACTTCTGGTTGGTGACGCCGTCAATCTTGACGCCGTTGAGGAAGACGGAGCCAGCGTGCGCCCCGAACGGGGCCAGGGCCAGGGCGGCGGCAAGCGCGGCGCTGGGGAACAGGGGGTTCTTCATGCGGGTCACTCCTGAGAATCTCCAACAGTCCCGGGCACTTGGAACGCTTAGCGCACCCGGCGGGACGGAACAAGGCGCGCATACACCCCGTTGGAGCGTCCCAGTCGCCCGGAGATTCACCCCACCCACTCAGGGCATGGGCTCGGGAGGCACCTCGCGCTGCGCCAAGGCCCAGTCTCCGCCCAGCCCGTGGCCCTCACGGAAGCGCCGGAAGTCCCGGCGGACCGCGCGCGGATAGCGCCGGAAGCGCTCCAGTTCGCCCTGCTTGATGGCGTTGCGAATGCGGGTGGGGCCGGCGTTGTAGGCCATCAGGGCCAGGTCCAGGTCCCCACCGAAGCGCTCCTGTAACGAGCGCAGGTAGCGGATGCCCAGCCGCACGCAGAGCGCGGTGTCCGCGGTCACTTCCTCGCGGGACAGGCGCAGTCCTTCCTTCTCCGCCAGGAAGTGCAGCGTGCTCGGTTTGATCTGCATCAACCCACGCGCGCCCTTCACGGAGACGGCATCTTCCGTGAAGTCCGACTCCACGTCGATGATGGCCAGGATCAGCAGCGGATCATACGCGAGCCGCCCGGCCTCCTCGGCGATGGCCTGGATGAGCTGCCGGCGCAGCGTCAGGCCCAGGTCCGGGGCCCGGCGCGCCAGCACCGCGTCGATGAGCGACGCCTCGGGGGAGATGACCTCCGCCGCCACGACGCCCGGGACGACGGGCTGCACCGGCCGCTCCTCCAGCAACGGCACCAGCCGCGCCGACACGACGAGCGCCGCCCCCGCGAGCAGCGGGAGCCGGGAACAACCCGAGCTGAAGGCGTGGAGACGTTCGAAGAGCCGCGTACCGAAAGACCTCCCGCCCGAAGGGGCGGGAGCTTTCACTTCCGGTGCTCCAGGGCCTGGATGCGCTCGGCCAGCTTGTCCAGCCGGGTTCCAAACGCCGCCAGCTCCTCGCGGCGGGGCAGCTTCATCTTCATCAGGGCCTGGCGAACCCGCTCTTCCACGTTGTGCTCCAGGTCCTTGCGGTGGCCCACCAGCCGCTCACTGAACTCCCGGGCCTGGCGCTTCACCTCGTCCTGGCTCCAACCCGCCACCGCGGCCACGCGCTGCACGGCCCGTGAGGCTTCTTCCTCGGCCGTGTTCACCGCCAGCAGGGCCTGGCTCCAGAGACGCTCGAACGTCTCCGTCACGGAGTGCTTCTCTCGGGGGGCCTCGGGCTTGTTGTCCATGGGGTCTCTCCGGGAGGTGTACAGGCCAGACGTTCAGGCCCGACCCGGTCGGGGAACGGCCGAAATAAGCACACCCCCGACGTGAAGGGAACGACGGCGATGTGCCTCCCCCTTCTCTTTCGCACTCGGAGAAAGGGAGAGGCCACACTGCCTGTCGTGATTCGACGGGACTTCAGGCGCGCGGCGAGGACGCGGGGCTGCTTGCGGGCTTCGCGCCGTTCACCCGACGGACGGGCTTCAGCAGCGAGTCCACCTTGCGGGACAGCTTCGCCAGCTCCTTGTTGAGGTCCTTCAGCTGCGCCTGGCTGGCCACGCCCACGGCCTCGACGACGCGCGTCTGGATACCGTCAAAGCGCTTGCGCAGCTCGGTGCCCGCGGCGTCCACGCGCCGGCTCAGCTCGGTGCTGGCCTCGTTGGCGCGCTTGCTCAGCTCCTGCACGCGGGGGTCCGTCAGCAGCTCACCGGCCTGGAACTTCGCCCACAGCGCCTGGGCCTCCTTGGCGGCCTCCTGCCCGCGGGACTCCAAGGTCTTCACGACCTTGCCCGCTTCGCCTTCCAGTTCCTCGATGCGCTTCTGCGCCTGGGAAATCTGGGCCTTCAGAAAGCTCTCCACATTCTGCGCCAGTCCGCTCTTCGCAGCGGCCTCGGAGCTCTGAACTTCGTTCTGCGTCGCCTCGGTCTCGGTCTTCGTCGTGGCCATACCGTCCTCCCCTATCCCGGCTTTCGCCGGGCGGTAACCAGGTGCGTCACTACAGCGTTCAACAGTTAACGCAGCGCGCCATAAGCGTCAAGCCAACGACGAGCCCATAACGCGATTAGCCATAAACAAAGGAAAACCGCCGCCCCAGAGAAAGCTCTGGGAGCGGCGGTTGTCTTTCAGCGAACGCTTTAGGACGGCTGGGGCGCGGCTCAGGCCGCGCCGGTCGTCTGCGTGCCTACCGGGCGGGAAGGCTCGCCCAGGGGGCCGGTGTCGCCGTGAGTGGCGGCCAGGGCGGCCTCCATCTCGTTGACCTCGTCGGTGGGGCTCTCCACCGCGATGTCCAGGTGCTTGTAGTTCGGCAGACCTGTGCCGGCGGGGATGAGCCGGCCCATGATGACGTTCTCCTTGAGGCCGCGCAGGTAGTCCACCTTGCCGTTGATGGCGGCCTCGGTGAGCACCTTGGTGGTCTCCTGGAAGGACGACGCGGAGATGAAGGACTCGGTGGAGAGCGAGGCCTTGGTGATGCCGAGCAGCAGCGGCTCGCCAACGGCGGGACGCTTGCCTTCCGACATGACCTTCTCGTTCTCCTCCTCGAACACCCACTTCTCGACCTGCTCGTCGACCAGGAAGTTGGTGTCGCCCACATCGGTGACGCGCACGCGGCGGAGCATCTGCCGCACGATGGTCTCGATGTGCTTGTCGTTGATCTTCACGCCCTGCAGTCGGTAGACCTCCTGCACTTCGTCCACCAGGTAGCGCGCGAGTTCCTTCTCGCCGAGCACCTTGAGGATGTCGTGCGGGTTGGCCGAGCCGTCCATCATCGCCTCGCCGGCCTTCACGCGGTCGCCGGAGTGGACGCTGATGTTCTTGCCCTTGGAGATCAGGTACTCCTTGGCCAGGTCCGTGCGCTGCTCGCCGTTCACCTCGGGGGTGATGATGAGCTTGCGCTTGCCCTTGGTGTCCTTGCCGAACGACACCACGCCGTCGATCTCCGCGATCGCCGCCGCGTCCTTCGGCTTGCGCGCCTCGAAGAGCTCGGCCACGCGGGGCAGACCGCCCGTGATGTCCTTGGTCTTCGTCGTCTCGCGCGGCACCTTGGCGATGACCTCGCCCGGGTGGATCTCATCGCCGTCGTTGACGGTGATGATGGAGCCCTGCGGCAGGAAGTAGCTCGCCGGGTTGCGGGAGCTGGGCAGGTCCATCATGTTGCCGTTGGCATCGCGGATGGTGACGCGCGGACGCGCCTCCGGGTCCTTGGACTCGATGACCGTCTTACGCGACAGACCGGTCACCTCGTCCAGCGCCTCGGACATCGTCACGCCTTCGATGATGTCCTCGTAGCGCACGACACCGCCGACCTCGGTCAGCAGCGGAATCGCGAACGGGTCCCACTCCGCCATGAGGACGCCCGGCTCGATGCGCTGGCCTTCCTTCACGAGGATGCGGGCACCGTAGATGACCTGGTAACGCTCGCGCTCGCGGCCCGAGTCGTCCACGACGACGATTTCGCCGTTGCGGTTCATGGCCACCAGCGTGCCGTCCGTCTTCTGCACGGTGACGAGGCCCGCGAACTTCACGCTACCCGCGTAGCGGTTCTCCAGGCTGGACTGCTCCGCGCGCCGCGTCGCCGCACCACCGATGTGGAAGGTGCGCATCGTGAGCTGGGTACCCGGCTCACCGATGGACTGCGCCGCGATGACGCCGACCGCCTCACCCACGGACACCTTACGGCCGCGGGCCAGGTCACGGCCGTAGCACTCCACGCAGATGCCGCGCTTGGCCTGGCAGGTGAGCACCGAGCGGATCTTCACCTTGTCCATGCCGCTGTTCTCGATGCGGCGGACGCGGTCCTCGTCGATCTCCTCGTTCGCGCGCACCAGCACCTCGCCCGTCACGGGGTCGAGGATGTCATCCAGGGCCACGCGGCCCAGGATGCGCTCGCCGAGCGGCTCGATGATCTCGCCGCCCTCCACCAGGGCGCCGATGAACAGGCCGTCCATGGTGCCGCAGTCGTACTCGTTGATGATGGCGTCCTGCGCCACGTCCACGAGACGGCGGGTGAGGTAGCCGGAGTTGGCCGTCTTGAGCGCCGTGTCCGCCAGACCCTTACGGGCGCCGTGCGTGGAGATGAAGTACTGCAGCACGGAGAGGCCTTCACGGAAGTTGGCCGTGATGGGCGTCTCGATGATTTCGCCGGAGGGCTTCGCCATCAGACCACGCATACCCGCCAGCTGACGGATCTGCTGGGCGCTACCACGCGCGCCCGAGTCGGCCATGATGTAGATGGGGTTGAAGGACGGCTGCTTGCGCGTCTCGCGCTTGCCGTCGCGGTCCCCGGACGTCTCCTCCTGGGAGATCTGCTGCATCATCTCCTGGGCGACCTTCTCGGTGATCTCCGCCCAGATATCGATGACCTTGTTGTAGCGCTCGCCGTCGGTGATGAGACCCTCGAGGTACTGGTTCTCGATCTCCGACACCACCGCGCGCGCCTCGTCCAGGAACACCTGCTTCTTCGCAGGGATGATCATGTCCTTGAGCGCGATGGAGATACCGGCGCGGGTGGCGTTGTAGTAGCCGAGGCTGCGCACGCGGTCCGCGAGCAGCACCGTCTCCTTCTCACCCGTGAGGCGGTAGCAGAGGTCGATGAGGCCGCCGAGCGACTTCTTGTCGAGCACCTTGTTGATGGCGTCGAAGCCCACCGCGCGGGGGACGACCTCCCACAGGAGGACGCGGCCGACAGTGGTCTCCTTGCGCTTGCCGTCGATGCGGCAGACGACCTTCGCCTGGAGGTGCACTTCACCGTGGTCGTACGCGGCACGCACCTCATCCGGCGAGGCGAACACGCGGCCCTCGCCGTTGGCGAACTCGCGGGCGCGGGTCATGTAGTAGATGCCGAGCACCATGTCCTGCGTCGGGACGATGATGGGCTTGCCGTTCGCGGGGCTGAGGATGTTGTTCGTCGACATCATCAGCACGCGGGCCTCCATCTGAGCCTCGATGGAGAGCGGCACGTGCACGGCCATCTGGTCGCCGTCGAAGTCGGCGTTGAAGGCGGCGCACACCAGCGGGTGTAGCTGGATGGCCTTGCCTTCAATCAGCACGGGCTCGAAGGCCTGCATGCCCAGACGGTGCAGCGTGGGCGCGCGGTTGAGGAGCACCGGGTGCTCGCGGATGACGTCCTCGAGGATGTCCCAGACCTCGGGGCGCTCCTTCTCCACCATCTTCTTCGCGGACTTGATGGTGGTGACGTAACCCTTCTCTTCGAGCTTGTTGTAGATGAACGGCTTGAAGAGCTCGAGCGCCATGATCTTCGGCAGACCGCACTGGTGCAGGCGCAGCTCGGGGCCCACCACGATGACGGAGCGGCCCGAGTAGTCCACGCGCTTGCCGAGCAGGTTCTGGCGGAACCGGCCCTGCTTGCCCTTGAGCATGTCGGACAGCGACTTCAGCGGGCGCTTGTTGGGGCCCGTGATGGTCTTCCCGCGACGGCCGTTGTCGAACAGCGCGTCCACGGCCTCCTGCAGCATCCGCTTCTCGTTGCGGATGATGATGTCCGGAGCGTTCAGCTCCTGGAGGCGCTTCAGACGGTTGTTGCGGTTGATGACGCGGCGGTACAGGTCGTTCAGGTCGGAGGTCGCGAAGCGGCCACCGTCCAGGGGAACGAGCGGACGCAGGTCCGGCGGAATCACCGGAATCACGTCCAGCATCATCCACTCCGGCTTGTTGCCAGAGACGCGGAACGCCTCGGCCACCTTCAGGCGCTTGGCGTACTTCTTCCGCTTCGCCTCGCTGGTGGTCTCGCGCATGTCCTTGCGCAGCTCTTCGGACAGCTTCTCCACGTCCAGCGACTTGAGCATCTCGCGGACGGCCTCGCCGCCCATGCCCGTGGTGAAGGAGTCCTCACCGTGCTCCTGGTAGAGCCGGTGCATCTTGTCCTCGCTGATGAGCTCGCCCTTCTGCAGCGGCGTCGCCTTCGGATCGAGGACGATGTAGCTCTCGCAGTAGAGGACCTTCTCCAGCTCCTTCAGCGTGATGTCGAGCAGGTTGCCGATGCGGCTCGGCAGCGACTTGAGGAACCAGATGTGGGCCACCGGCGTGGCCAGGGTGATGTGGCCCAGGCGCTCACGGCGCACCTTGGACTGGATGACCTCCACGCCGCACTTCTCGCACACCACGCCGCGGTGCTTCATGCGCTTGTACTTGCCGCAGTTGCACTCGTAGTCCTTCACCGGCCCGAAGATGCGGGCGCAGAAGAGCCCGTCCCGCTCCGGCTTGAACGTGCGGTAGTTGATCGTCTCCGGCTTCTTCACCTCGCCATGGGACCACTGGCGAATCTTGTCGGGCGACGCCAGGGCGATGCGGATGGCGTTGAACGACAGCGGGTCCTTCGGCTTCTCGAAGAAGTTGAAAATGTCCTTCACGTTGCCTCCGAAATCTCGTTGGGCGCCCCCACATCCAAGGGGGGCCGCCAGCTGATTCGGGCCCCCGCCCCGTTCCGGCCGCGCCCGCCCCTATCGGGACGGCGGGCGGCCGGTCAGGCGGGCGCTCCGTGCAATCAGGCCTCGGTTCCCGTCTTGCGCTCCTCGCCGTCACCACCGCCGAGGAAGTCGCCTCCGAAGCTGCGCTGCCGCTCCGGCGGGGCGCTCTCCAGCAGCTCCACGTCGAGCGCGAGCGACTGGAGCTCCTTGAGGAGCACGTTGAACGACTCGGGCAGGCCGCTCTCCAGGACGTTGTCGCCCTTGACGATGGCCTCGTACATGCGCGTGCGGCCCACCACGTCGTCCGACTTGACGGTGAGGAACTCCTGCAGCGTGTACGCCGCGCCGTAGGCCTCCATCGCCCAGACTTCCATCTCGCCCAGACGCTGACCGCCGAACTGCGCCTTGCCGCCCAGCGGCTGCTGCGTGACGAGCGAGTAGGGCCCGATGGAGCGGGCGTGGATCTTCTCGTCCACCAGGTGGTGCAGCTTCAGCATGTACATGACGCCCACGGTGACGTTCTGGTCGAACGGCTCACCGGTGCGCCCGTCGAAGAGCACCATCTGGCCCGAGCGAGGCAGCTGACCCTCGTCCAGCAGGGCGTGGATCTCCGTCTCCTGTGCGCCGTCGAAGACGGGCGTGGCGACGTGGATGCCCCGCTTGGAGCGGAGGCACAGCTGCTTGATCTCCTCGTCGTCGAGCTTGTCGAGGAACTCGCCGAACGCCGGGTCGCTGTAGATGACCTTGAGGCGCTCCTTGATGGCGTCCGAGCTCCAGTTGGCCTCGACGTAGCGCTGCAGCGCTTCGCCGGTGCCCTTGGCGGCCCAGCCCAGGTGCGTCTCGAGGATCTGCCCGATGTTCATGCGCGAGGGCACGCCCAGCGGGTTGAGGACGATGTCCACCGGACGCCCGTCCTCCAGGTACGGCATGTCCTCCTCGGGGAGGATGCGGGACACGACGCCCTTGTTTCCGTGGCGGCCGGCCATCTTGTCGCCCACGGCCAGCTTGCGCTTGATGGCGACGTACACCTTCACCATCTTGATGACGCCCGGCGGCAGCTCGTCGCCCTTCTTGATGCGGGCGATCTTCTCGCCGAAGGCCAGCTTCACGGCCTCCTTCGTCTCCTCCAGGTTGCGGAGGATGTCGCGCAGGCGCGAGTCCAGCGGGTCGCCGACGGAGATCTCACCCCAGTACTTGTAGGGCACCGTGGACAGCAGCTCGTCGTCGAGGATGTCCCCCTTCTTCAGGAGGATCTTCCCCTTGTCGTCCACGAGCTTGCCCTGGACCTCCTTGGTGCGCACCAGGCCGCGGATGCGGCCGAACGCGCTGTCCTGGAGGACCTTGATCTCGTCGTTCTGGTCCTTGAGGAGCTTCGCCTCCTCCATGGACTCGATCTGCTTGGCGCGTTCGTCCTTCTCCACGCCCTTGCGGCTGAACACCTTGGCGTTGATGACGGTGCCCACCACGCCCGGCGGGACGCGCAGCGAGCTGTCACGCACGTCGCCGGCCTTCTCGCCGAAGATGGCGCGCAGCAGCTTCTCTTCGGGAGACAGCTGCGTCTCGCCCTTCGGGGTGATCTTGCCCACCAGCACGTCGCCGGGCTTCACCTCGGCGCCGATGCGGATGATGCCGCTCTCGTCGAGGTCCTTGAGGGCCTCCTCACCCACGTTCGGGATGTCGCGGGTGATCTCCTCCTTGCCCAGCTTGGTGTCGCGCGCGATGCACTCGAACTCCTCGATGTGGATCGACGTGAAGACGTCGTCCTTGAGGATGCGCTCGCTGATGAGGATGGAGTCCTCGAAGTTGTAGCCCTGCCACGGCATGAACGCGACGACCACGTTCTGGCCCAGCGCCAGCTCGCCCGTCTCGGTGGCCGGACCGTCGGCGATGACGTCACCCTTCTTCACCCGGTCGCCCTTGCTGATGATGGGCTTCTGGTTGAGGCAGGTGTTCTGGTTGGAGCGCTGGTACTTGAGCAGGTTGTAGATGTCGACCTCGCTCGTGACATCGCTCAGCGAGGCCGGCACGTCCGCCTTCACCACGATGCGGCCGGCGTCCACACTCTCCACGATGCCGTCGCGCCGGGCCACGCAGGTGACGCCGGAGTCGCGGGCGACGATGGACTCGATGCCCGTGCCCACCAGCGGCGCCGCGGTGCGCAGCAGCGGAACGGCCTGGCGCTGCATGTTGGAGCCCATGAGCGCGCGGTTGGCGTCGTCGTTCTCCAGGAACGGGATGAGCGACGCGGCCACCGACACCAGCTGCTTCGGGGACACGTCCATCAGGTCCACGTCCTCGGCGCGAGCCTGGACGAACTCACCGCCGCGGCGGCTGGACACCAGCGCGTTGGCGAACTTGCCCTTCTTGTCCGTCTCCGCGTTCGCCTGGGCGATCGTGTGCTTCTCCTCCTCGAGGGCGGAGTAGAAGGCCACGTCGGTCGTCACCACGCCCGCCTCGACCTTGCGGTAAGGCGTCTCGACGAAGCCGAACTCATTGACGCGCGCGTAGGTGGACAGCGACGCGATGAGGCCGATGTTCGGACCTTCCGGCGTCTCGATGGGGCAGATACGGCCGTAGTGCGTCGGGTGCACGTCGCGCACCTCGAAGCCCGCGCGCTCGCGCGTGAGGCCGCCGGGCCCGAGCGCCGACAGGCGCCGCTTGTGCGTGACCTCGGACAGGGGGTTCGTCTGGTCCATGAACTGCGACAGCTGGCTGGACCCGAAGAACTCCTTGATGACCGCCGTGACGGGCTTGGCGTTGATGAGATCGTGCGGCATGAGCGTCTCGATCTCCTGGAGGCTCATGCGCTCCTTGATCGCCCGCTCCATGCGCACCAGGCCGATGCGGTACTGGTTCTCCAGCAGCTCGCCCACCGCGCGGACGCGGCGGTTGCCCAGGTGGTCGATGTCGTCGATGGTCCCCTTGCCGTTCTTCAGATCGATCAGGTAGCGGATCACCTCGAGGATGTCCCGCTTGGTGAGGATCTGCCCGTCGAGCGGCTCCTCGAGGCCGAACTTGAAGTTCAGCTTGAGGCGGCCGACCTTGGAGAGGTCGTAGCGCTCCGGGTTGAAGAACAGGTTGGTGAACAGGTTGATGGCCGTCTCCGGCGTCGGCGGATCGCCAGGACGCAGGCGGCGGTAGATCTCCATGATGGACTGCTCGGGGGTCTCGAGCTTGTCCAGCATCAACGTCTCACGCAGGTACGGGCCCACGTTGAGGTTGTCGATGAAGAGGACCTTGAACTCCTTGATGCCGTGCTTGAGGAGCTCGTCGACCTTCTCCTGGGTGACTTCCTCATTGCACTCGAGGAGCACCACGCCGTTGGTCTCTTCGACCACGTCGTAGGCGGACACCTTGGTGAAGAGCTCGTCCGCATCGATCGGGAGCGTCTTCATCTTCGCCGCTTCGAGCTTCTTGATGGCGGCGCGGGTGAACTTGCGGTTCTTCTTGACGATCAGCTCGCCCGTCTTGGCCTTGATGTCGCGGGTCGCGCGCTGACCAGGCAGCAGCTCAAGCTCGACGCTCTTCTCGAACTCCTCCGCGCTGTGGAGGTAGATCGTCTCCGTCGCGTAGTAGTAGTTGAGGATCTCCTCGGTGGAGCCCTTGAACTCCAGCGGGTTCTTCTTCGCGGTGTCCGGGACGGCGCCGAGCGCGCGGATGAGCACCGTGGCCGGAAGCTTGCGGCGGCGGTCGATGCGCACGTACAGCAGGTCCTTGTGGTCGAACTCGAAGTCGATCCACGAACCGCGGTAGGGAATGATGCGGGCGTTGTAGAGCAGCTTGCCAGACGAGTGGCTCTTGCCCTTGTCATGGTCGAAGAAGGCGCCAGGGCTTCGGTGCAGCTGGCTGACGACGACGCGCTCGGTACCGTTGATGATGAAGGTGCCGTTCTGGGTCATCAGCGGGATTTCGCCGAAGTAGACCTCCTGCTCCTTCACGTCGCGGATGGACTGGGCGCCGGTCTCCTCGTCCTTGTCCCACACGACCAGGCGCACCACCACCTTGATGGGCGCCGAATACGTCATGCCACGCTGGTGGCACTCATCCACGTCGTACTTCGGGCGCTCCAGGTGGTAGCTCACGAACTCCAGCGAGGAGGTCTCGTTGAAGTCGCGGATAGGGAACACCGACTTGAAGACGCCCTGAAGACCGAGGTCCTCGCGCTTGTCGGCGGCAATGTCCGCCTGGAGGAACTTCTCGTAGGACTGCTTCTGGATGTTGATAAGATTGGGAATGTCGATGATCTTCGCGATCTTCGCGAAGGTCTTCCGCACGCGGAAATTGTTCTGGATCTGCGTCGGCATTCTGGCTCCGGGGACGACTGCTCGGGCGGGCAAACTTCAGTAACGCGCGGCGGCGCCGGGAAATTTGCAACGGTCAAATGGGCAAAGCCGGCGCCCCCACTCAGGGAGCGCCGGCCTGCACATCCGGTCAGGAGGCTGCCCGAAATTTCCCGGAAAACCGGACAGTCCCTGTAGAAACTACTTGATGTCGACGGTCGCACCAGCCGCGGTGAGCTGGTCCTTGATCTTCTTGGCGTCGTCCTTGTTGACGCCTTCCTTGACGTTCTTCGGAGCGCCCTCGACCAGGTCCTTGGCCTCCTTCAGGCCCAGGCCGGTGATCGCGCGGATCTCCTTGATGACGTTGATCTTGTTGGCGCCGGCGTTGGCCAGCACCACCGTGAACTCCGTCTTCTCCTCGACAGGAGCGGCGGCGGCGGCCGGGCCCGCGGCAACGGCCACGGCGGCGGCGGAGACGCCCCACTTGCTCTCGAGCTGCTTCACGAGCTCGGCCGCCTCGAGGACGGTCAGGGAGGAGAGCTGGTCAACAATCGCGTTCAGGTCAGCCATTGAAATGTGTCCTTCTGGTTTCGACTAACGGCCAACTCCCCCTTTGGAGAGTTCCGGCCGGAGAGGTTGCGGTAGAAAAACTTCTCGAACAGATGAGGGCTTCTCAGCCCTGCGCCTTGTCCGCGTTGGCCTGGACGACTCGGGCGAGCTGCGAACCCGGAGCCGCGATGGTCCGAACCAGCTTGCTCGCGGGCTGGCTGATGACGCCCAGCAGCTGCGCGCGAAGCTCGGGCAGACCCGGCAGCTTCGCCAGGGCCTTCACGCCGGCGACGTCGACCTTGCGGCCTTCGACGACAGCGGTGCGGATCTTGATCTTGTCCTCGATGTCCTTCGCGAACTCGACCAGGATCTTCGCGGGAGCCACCACGTCGCCGTAGCTGATGCACAGGGCCACGGGGCCCGTGAAGTCATCAGCGATGACCGACACGGACGTGCCCTGCGCGGCACGGCGCGCCAGCGTGTTCTTGATGACCTTGTACTCGACGTTGCCCTCGCGGAACTTCTTGCGGAGCTTGGTCACCGTCTCCACGTCCACCTTGGTGAACTCGGCGACGACGGCGGAGGTCGTCCTCGAGAACTTCTCGTGGAGCTCCTTGATCATCTCTTCCTTCTCACTCTTCAGCACTTTGACTCACCTCCTTACTGGGCCCGCCTTTTCAGGACGGGCGTGATGCCTGGGCCAAAGTGGCAGAGCGAGAGGAGCCTCCGAGAGGCACCACACCGCACCTCCAGTCTCGGCAGGGCTGACCTTGCGGTCGTTTGAACCAGGGGTCGAAGGTGCCGTCCGGCCGGTTGCCCGGCTGCCAACGGAACATGCATCCTCTTCGCCCAGGTCCCTGCTGTCATGAACCAGGTGTCGGGACGCCGCGCCTCACGACGTGGCGCCCCAATTGCAAAAGCCGGGGGCCTATACCCCCGGCTTCAGCAAAGATCCAGAACTTTCGAACCTGTGACGTCAGACAGGCGACAACCCTGACCCGTAGTCAGGGCTGCGTCCTCCTGTCCGTGCGACCGGACGGCGATTAGCCGTGGCGCATCTTGATTTCCATGGTGTCGAGCTTGATGCCCGGCCCCATGGAGGACGAGATGGCGATACCCTGGAGGTACACGCCCTTCGCGGCGGCCGGCTTCAGCTTCATCACCAGGTCCACCAGCGCGTTGAAGTTGGCCTCGAGCTTCTCGACCTCGAAGGAGGACTTGCCCAGCTTCGCGTGGACGATACCGGCCTTCTCGGCGCGGAAGTCGACCTTACCGCCCTTGGCGTCGCGAATGGCCTTCGCGACATCCATGGTCACCGTGCCGACCTTCGGGTTCGGCATCAGGCCACGGGGACCGAGCACCTTACCGAGGCGACCGACGACACCCATCATGTCCGGGGTGGCGATGACGGTGTCGAAATCGAGGAAGCCCTCCTCGATGCGCTTCTGGAGGTCCTCGGCGCCGACCACGTCCGCGCCGGCGTTGGTCGCGTCGGTGGCCTTCTCACCCTTGGCGAACACGGCCACGCGCACGGTGGCGCCGGTGCCGTGCGGGAGCACCACGGCGCCGCGGACCATCTGGTCCGCGTGCTTCGGGTCCACGCCCAGGTTGATGGAGACGTCGACCGTCTGGTCGTACTTGGTGGAGCGAGCCTCCACCGTCTTCTTCAGGAGCTGAAAGCCCTCGGCGACGGCGTAGCGCTTATCGCGGTCAACCAGAGCGGCGGCCGCACGGAACTTCTTCCCAGTCTTAGCCATGACAGAAATCCTTGTCGTGAGTGGGTGCGCGGCGGCCTAGCCGACGACGTCGATGCCCATGGAGCGTGCGGTGCCAGCAATGGTGCTCATGCAGGCCTCGAGCGACGCGGCGGTGGTGTCCTGGATCTTCTTCTTCGCGATTTCCTCGAGCTGAGCGCGGGTGATCTGCCCAACCTTCTCCTTGCCCGGCTTCTTCGCGCCCGAACCCTTCTTCTTCTCCGTGTGGAGACCCGCGGCCTTCTTGATGAGGACGGCGGCGGGAGGGGTCTTCAGGATGAAGGTGAAGGAGCGGTCCGCATACACGGTGATGACCACCGGGATGATGAGACCTTCCTTGGCCTCCGCCTGGGTCTTCGCGTTGAACTGCTTGCAGAACTCCATGATGTTCACGCCCTGCTGACCGAGCGCGGGGCCGATCGGCGGAGCGGGGTTCGCCTTGCCGGCGGGGATCTGCAGCTTGACCTGACCTGTGATCTTCTTCATCGAACGACAACTGCCTTTCGAGTGGGTGGTGCGAGCGGGCTACCAGACGGGGAAGCCCTCCCACCCATGAGTCCGGCCCCAATACGGGGACCAGAAATGCGAACGCCGCGCACGCCATACAGGGGTGCACGGCGCGGCATCAACTGCTAGCCGGTGGTCTTCTCCACCTGCATGAAGTCCAGCTCTACGGGTGTAGCACGGCCGAAGATGCTGACCAGCACCTTCACCCTGCCCTTCTCCGCATTGACCTCTTCCACGGTACCGTTGAAGTTCGCGAACGGACCGTCGATGACGCGCACCGTGTCGCCGTCGTCGAACTGCACCTTGGGCTTCGGCTTGAGCGTGCCTTCGGAAATCTGCGACGTCAGCCGCGCCACTTCCTGGTCGGAGATGGGCAACGGATTCTGGTGCTGCGCCGTTCCCGGGAACCCGGTGATCTTCGGCGTGTTCTTCACCAGGTGGAGCGTCCGGTCGTTCAGCTCCATCTGCACGAAGATGTAGCCGGGGAAGAACTTACGGCGAGAGGTCTTCTTCTCGCCCTTCACCATTTCGACGACCTGCTCCATCGGAATCAGGATTTCACCGAACTGGTCCTGAAGGCCCTCCAGACGGACCTTCTCTTCCAGGCTCTTCTTCGCCTGGTTCTCGAAGTTCGAGTAGGTGTGGACCACGTACCATTTCATCGCCATTACAGCTTCCCCCACATGGCCGGCAGCCACTCCACCATCAGGTTGTAGGCGGCGGTATCGATGCAGAAGAGGATGACGGCGGCAACCAGGGACGCCACGACGACGGCCATGGTCGACGCCTTGGTCTCCGACCAGGTGGGCCAGGTGACCTTCATCAACTCCGAAGCCACATCGATGGACAGCGCATGGGTGCGCGGGTGGAAGTACGCCCCCACAGCCAGTCCCACGGCCAGCACGTAACCCACCAGGGTGGAGACCTTCCAGTCCAAGCCCTCGATGAGGACCGGGTCGCTCCAGCTGAATCGCGCCCACAGCAATCCGAGCAGACGCTCCAGGAAGAGGGCCAGGACGATGCCGACGAGAAGATAGAAGATGACCACGAGCCGCTTCGGATCCATCGCCGAGCGGTTAGCCTGCTGGCTGGCCTCTGATGCCGTCGCCATGGTGCCTCACGAGGTACTGCGGATGCGAATTCGCGAAACTGCGAAAACACAGGAACCCCCGGCACCTCCAGGTACCGGGGGCCCCGCGACTACTGAGAGTTGGCAGGCCAGGAGGGATTCGAACCCCCAACACGCGGATTTGGAGACCGCTGCTCTACCGTTGGAGCTACTGGCCTAGAACCTTCCCTGAACTACCGACCTAGACCTTACCTTCCTTGTGGTCCTGATGCTTGCGGCAACGAGGACAGAACTTGCTCAGCTCGAGCTTATCCTGGCTCTTCCGCTTGTTCTTCGTGGTCGTGTAGTTCCGCTCTTTGCACACCGTGCACTCGAGCGAAATAATGGAGCGATTGCCCTTCGGCATGACCTACCTCACCAGATACGAGAGGGGAAGGCTACCACAACGCAGCCCTCCCCTCGGAATCGGGACAGTGAGCCCGGCGGCCTCACGGCCGACCCGGCATTACTCGATGATTTCCGCCACGACGCCGGCGCCCACGGTGCGGCCACCCTCGCGAACAGCGAAGCGCAGCTCCTTCTCCATGGCCACAGGGGTGATGAGCTCCACCTCGATGGCGATGTTGTCGCCCGGCATCACCATTTCGACGTTCTCCGGCAGCTTCACCGAGCCCGTCACGTCCGTGGTGCGGAAGTAGAACTGCGGGCGGTAGCCCTTGAAGAACGGGGTGTGACGACCACCCTCTTCCTTCGACAGCACGTAGATCTGCGCCTTGAACTTGGTGTGCGGGGTGATGCTGCCCGGCTTGGCCAGCACCTGGCCGCGCTCCATGTCCTCGCGCTTCAGGCCGCGCACCAGCGCGCCGATGTTGTCACCCGCCATGCCCTGGTCCAGCAGCTTGCGGAACATCTCCACGCCCGTGACGACCGTCTTCTGCGTCGGGCGCAGACCGACGACTTCCACTTCCTC